>JAZRKG010000061.1:0-5099 GCA_045646185.1 Butyrivibrio sp. | reverse complement strand
GCATTCATTTTCGATGTAGTCATCAAGTATATCCAGATCTACTAAAGCTGTTTTCCTGAGCTTGATGTTGGCTCCTGCCTGCTTGGCTATGGTGACAAAGGACCAGTACGCCATTGCGTAAAGCCTTGCACCCTGAGCGTAAGTGCAGAAGCGGTGTCTTTTACCTTCCAGGTATTTTTCCAGATTCACTGGTGGGGATTTACTTCGATTCATCTGTAACCTCCGTTTTTTGGTGTTACGAGATGCAATTTAGAAAAAGAGAATTGAGATTTTAAGCAATAAAAAAACCACATTTTCTCTTTTTCATTAAGAGAAATGTGGATTAAGTCATAATATTTTCATGGATTAGAAGATACTTAGAACCGGTTTTCCTCTTTGACGTTTCCCCGGGGAGAAGACTTTTTGAAGCCTTTTCCCCGCTTTTTGCGTCAATATCCTCTATTTTTTCGTCATCACTGACGTCCATGGAAGTCCTGTTTTTCACTGTCAAACTACACGTACACGACCACTGATGTCCCATGTTGTCCCATGAGATTGTTTTAAAATCAGTGCAATCTAGTCCAAATTTGGTCGTCCACGGAGAAACGCGATCATCTCTAATTCCGTGTGTCAGTTCGTGGAGCGGAGGGTCGGGAACAACAATACATCTCTAATTCCAGCACTATTTGTCAGCAACATGCAGAGTCTGTCGATACCGTAGCCGATACCGCCTGTTGGTGGCATACCGATTTCAAGAGCATTGAGGAAGTCCTCATCTGTGTGCTCTGCTTCTTCATCACCAGCTGCTGCGTTAGCGTCCTGAGCTGCAAAACGCTCACGCTGATCGATAGGATCGTTCAGCTCTGAGTATGCATTACACATCTCCCATGTATTGATGAAGAGCTCGAAACGCTCAACCTTTTCAGGATCTGAAGGCTTCTTCTTAGTAAGAGGTGATATGGCAAGTGGGTGATCCATGATAAATGTAGGCTGGATCAGATTCTGCTCGCAGAACTCTTCGAAGAAGAGGTTGATGATATCGCCCTTTGTGTGGCGGTCTTCAAACTCAACACCTTTTTCTTTTGCAATAGCCTTAGCTTCTTCGTCAGTCTTAACTGTATCAAAATCAATGCCTGTATACTTCTTGATGGCATCATTCATTGTAAGACGCTCAAATGGCTTACCAAGGTCGATGATGTTGTCGCCATAAGGAATCTGTGTTGTGCCACATACCTTTTCAGCAAGGTAACGGAACATAGACTCTGTAAGTTCCATCATTCCTTCGTAGTCTGTATATGCCTGATAGAGCTCCATAAGTGTGAACTCTGGGTTATGTCTTGTATCAGTACCTTCGTTACGGAATACACGTCCGATCTCGAATACTCTCTCCATACCACCTACGATAAGTCTCTTGAGGTAGAGTTCAAGGGAGATACGAAGCTTTCTCTCTTCATCAAGAGCATTGTAGTGTGTAAGGAATGGTCTTGCAGCTGCACCACCTGCGTTCTCAACGAGCATAGGTGTTTCAACTTCCATGAAATCTCTTCCTGCAAGGAAGTTACGGATTTCACGGATGATTGCTGATCTCTTCTTGAATGTCTCTTTAACGTCTTCATTCATGATAAGGTCAACATAACGCTGTCTGTATCTAATCTCTGTATCTGTAAGTCCGTGGAACTTCTCAGGAAGTGGCTTCAGAGACTTGGACAGTAGAATAAGCTCATATGCATGAACAGATAATTCGCCAGTCTTGGTCTTGAATACAAAACCTTTGACACCAACGATATCACCGATATCCATCTTTTTGAAATCAGCATAAGCCTCATCACCAAGGTCATTACGTGATACATATACCTGGATACGTCCATCACGGTCCTGGATATTAGCAAAAGAAGCTTTACCCATTACACGCTTAGACATCATTCTACCAGCGATAGATACGATCTTATCAGCTGGAATATCTTCTCTTGCAGGAGTGATAGTCTTACCATCTTCTCCAACTTCAAGAACTGTCTCAAGCTTATCTGCGTTATCGCGGATCTCCTGAGTATGGTGTGTCTGATCATATTTTACAATCTGGAAAGGATCCTTGCCTGCATCCTGTAATTCCTTAAGTTTGTCTCTTCTAACCTGTAAAAGACGACCAATTTCAGCCTCTGTCTGTGGCTTTGCTTCATTATTCTGCTGATTATTCTCTGCCAACTTACGTTCCTCCATTATGATCTCTGAATCTCTAGTACCTTATATTTAAAGGTTCCTGCCTGAGTCTCAACTTCAACAGTCTGGCCCTTCTTAGCACCAATAAGTGCCTTACCAACTGGTGACTCATTAGAAATCTTTCCTTCAAGGCTGTTAGCCTCTGTAGAACCAACGATTTTGTACTCTACATCTTCATTAAAGTCATAGTCGTGAATCTTTACTCTGCATCCGATGCTGATCTTATCAAGGTCAACGTCCTCTTCAACGACTACTTCTGCATTCTTAAGGATCTTCTCAAGCTCTTCGATACGAGCCTCGATATCTCTCTGCTCATCCTTAGCTGCATCATATTCAGCATTCTCAGAAAGGTCGCCCTGTGCTCTTGCTTCCTTAATCTTCTCTGCTACTTCCTTACGTCTGACAACCTTGAGGTTCTCAAGCTCATCCTCATAACGTTTGAGTCCTTCGTAAGTTAATATGTTTTTCTTTTCTTCCATGTTCTTTTCCCCTTCTCTAATTTATTCGTGTGAAAAAAGATTTTGCTTATATATATGAATCAAAAATCAAGTTCCAATTTAACTTAAGTATTATACCCATGATATTGGAAAGTGTCAATCTATGTTTAGAATCCCTTCCCGCAGCATTTCAAGACTGCAAAAAGATGTCTGCGCAGGCTTTTTTCAGGGACTCCATATCTTCCATCTGATTTATGATGTTTCTGAATCTCGCTGAGCCAGGATAACCTGCTGTATACCAGGAAACATGCTTTCTCATTTCACGGATTCCTATATACTCACCCTTATATTCCAGCTGCAGGTCTGCATGACGCATGACTGTATCATAGACTTCTCTTGGAGTAGGCCTGTCTGGAACCGCTCCGTCTTTTAAATAGGATACTACTTCTCTAAATACCCATGGATTACCCTGAGCAGCCCTTGCTATCATAATGCCATCGCACCCTGTCTCTTCAAAAAGTGCCCTGGCACCAGGGCCATCAACTACATCACCATTTCCTATTACCGGTATGGATAAGGCATCCTTGACCTTAGCTATGATTGACCAGTCAGCCTTTCCTGCGTAGTACTGCTCTCTTGTTCTTCCATGTACAGCTACTGCTGCTGCGCCTCCTTCCTGAGCGGCAAGCGCACACTCAACAGCATTTACATTTTCATCGTTAAAGCCTTTTCTTATTTTAACAGTAACCGGTCTGTCCGTTGCTGACACCAGAGCTTTTACAATATCCTCTATGAGCTCAGGCTTTTTCATAAGTGCTGAACCCTCACCATTTCCAACTACCTTAGGTACCGGACATCCCATATTTACATCCAGAATGTCATAAGGCTTGTCAGCTATCATTCTGGTAGCCTCGGCCATAACCTCGGGCTCTGAGCCAAAAAGCTGCAGGGATACAGGATGTTCACCCTTGTGTATATCCATTAGCTTATCTGTATTTTTATTTTTGTAGGTAATAGCTTTTGCACTAACCATCTCCATGCACACAAGGCCTGCGCCCTGCTCATGACATAGCAAACGAAATGGCAGGTCTGATACGCCTGCCATAGGTCCTAATATGATGTTGTTTTCAAGCTCTACATTACCAATTTTCAGCTTTCCAAATCCACTCATTATTCTATCCGTTTATCAAATATCTTCTTCGCCAAGAACATCTGAAGCATTCTCATGAAGTATGCAGATACGGTAGTACATGCCAATTGCCTCAAACAAATCCTGTCTCTGGCGTCTTACTTCGCCTACCATAAGACCTGCTCCTACTTCATCATAAGTTATATCTTCCTCATCTGCATTGGTTTCAATTGTTACTTCACCATCGTCTTCAAACTCAATAGTAAAGATACCACCTACATGCTGAGTAAAGAGAACACTTATAATATGAAGCTCTTTCTGAATACTTTCAGGTATCTGCTTGAAGAGAGGGTTAAAATAATACTTCTGTTCATATGCATTGGCACCGCACAGGATAATTCTTCCATTTGGAGATACGCTTCCAAGGCTTCCATCTTCAGTTACAACCTTTATATCTGTAACCTCTTCGCCTGTATCAGCATTGATCACTTTTCCTGTTTCCTTATTGATTATCAGGTGCTGACCTTTTCTCTGGAAGTCTTTTGCCTCGAAGGTCTGGGAATGAATTCCCTCATCAACATCCTCAGGAGAACCATCAAGACTAAATACTTCTCTGGTCTCCGCAAGATTGTTGATATCTTCAAGTGCATCCTCTGATCTGAGCTCATCACCTTCAGGTGTACCAAAAATGTTGTTTTCTTTATCTAAATCTTTACTCATATTTCCTCTTACCTATATAACACAACGATTATTCTTCAAAGTTCTCAGCCTTTGGTTTTGTTCTTTTGTTTTTTTCATAAATGATACGCAATCCTTCTAATGTAAGGTTTGGATTGTATATATCAATTCTGTCTGATTCATCAGAAATAAGTCTTCCAAGTCCGCCGGTTGCTATTACCTTCATCTTTTTATCTCCGAAGGCTTCCTTCATCTGATCGACTATATAGTTGGTCTGACCTATCTGTCCAAATACAAGGCCTGCCTGCATACTGGATACAGTCTCCTGTGCCAGAATAGTCTTTGGCTTGCGAATCTCTATTTCAGGAAGCTTGGCTGTATCTTCCCACAAAGCCTTAGCTGACATTCTGATACCAGGAGATACAACACCTGCACAGAACTCGCCTTTGGCATTTACTATTTCATAGGTAGTAGCTGTACCAAAATCAATTACAAGAACAGGTCCGCCGTAGAGCTCGTATCCGGCAACCGCATCAACTATAAGGTCTGGTCCGATTTCTCTAGGATTTTCAGTAACAATACTGATACCTGTCTTTATTCCAGGGCCTACTATATAAGGCTTTTTACCAAAGTATTTGATAAAAGAAGATACGAGGGAA
>JAZRKG010000060.1:0-14526 GCA_045646185.1 Butyrivibrio sp. | reverse complement strand
CGACTTAAGTCATATTTTTTCTTCTTCATAGCCAGGGGGAAGGTCTTCTTCCTGGCTATGACTATGAAGACTGGCAGGCAAATGTTTATTAGCATTTTAGATGGAGTGGCAGGTATGAAACAAAAAAGAACCTTTAAGCAGTGGATAAAGAGCAGAGACGGACAGCAGGTGCTGGTTATGTTTGCATTTATGGTTGTTCCGCTGCTTCTATTATTTGTATTTACATATTTACCTTTTGGCAAAATGTTTGGTTTTAGCTTTTACAACATGAAATATGTTGGTGAGCGCAAATTTGTGGGATTAAAAAACTATATCAAGGTTTTCCAGAGAGATGACTGCTTTGGAGCACTTAAACTCAGCCTTTATTATATGCTGGGCTCTGTTGTTCAGCTGATAATAGCACTATATCTTGCAACCGTGCTTAGCTTCAAGGTAAAAGGCGGTGCTATTTTCAAAGGCTTTATGTTCTTCCCATTTTTGATAAATGGTATTGCAATCGGTTTTATTTTTAAATTCTTCTATACAAGAGGATTTGTGTTTGACACAGTCCTTCAGTGGTGCGGCTTTGAGCTTGAGAACCTTCCATACTGGCTCAAGGATCAGCGAATCAATAATTTTTCACTGGTTGGAACCTCAGTCTGGAGATATTTTGGACAAAACATGGTTCTATTTATAGGTGCGATTATGTCTGTGGATTCTGAGTTGTACGAAGCAGCCATGCTCGATGGTGCTAACAGATTCCAGCAGTTCAAATACATTATTATGCCTAGCATAAAAACAATCATAACATTAAACGTGATTCTCTCTATTACCGGCTCACTGAGCGCCTTCGAGCCACCATTCGTTATTACAGATGGTGCAAACGGAACAGGAACCTACTTCATCGTAATGCATGAGATTGCTCATACCCAGCAAAAAGTAGGCCTGGCATCAGCTATGGCGATAGTTCTTCTTATAATCATCTTCATAGTAACTATTTTGCAAAAACTGTTCTTTAAATATGTATTCAAAAATGCAGAAGATGAGGATCCACGTGCAGCCAAAAAGAGAGAAAAGGCTGTAGCAAGAAGTATCAGAAAGCAGGAAAGACTTGCTTTAAAGGGAGGAAGATAAGATGGATGTTTTAAAAAAGGCAGGCAGAGTAATACTTACAGTCTTAAAATACTTATCCCTGATTTTCTTTGCTTTTGTAGCAGTACTTCCGGTTGTATCCTGCTTCATAACAGCATTTAAGACAGATGAAGAATATCAGACAACAAACGTAATGACACTGCCTCAGAATTGGTTAAACTTTGACAACTTCGTTCAGGCCTTCCAGAAAGCAGGCATGGGAAGAGCGTTTATCAATTCAACCATAATTCTGGTTTGTGTACTTGTTTTTTCAGTATTTATTGGAACCCAGCTGGCATACGTGCTCAACAGATTCAAATTCTTTGGAAACACCATAATCAGAGCACTGTTCCTTTTTGCATCACAGCTTCCTGGTGTTGCCATGCAGATTGCAGTATACGAGATTATGTACAAGCTTGGTTTTATCAACTCGATCATTGGCTACATCATTATGATGTGCGGAACGGATATTATTTCCATTTATATCTACATTCAGTTCTTTGAAAACATTGACTATTCACTGGATGAGTCAGCTATAATCGACGGCGCAAGCTACTTTACTATTTTTTACAGAGTATTATTCCCACTGCTTAAGCCTGCGATCGTAACCAGCTGCATACTTAAGGGCGTTGGTACCTACAACGAATACTACTGCGCAAGCCTTTATCTTCAGGACAAAAATAAATATGCCACAGTAGCAACCTCCCTGTACACCTTCGTAGGACCGCTGGGTAGTAAGTACAACCTCATCTGCGCAGGCGTTATCATTTCGCTTCTGCCGGCACTTATTGTATTCATACTTTGTCAAAAACAGATTTATTCAGGCCTTACTGCTGGCGCGGTAAAGGGCTGATTGGCGCAGCGAGGTAATTGGAACAATGGTAACTAAAGTAAGAAATCACCTGGTAAATGACATAATTCCTTTTTGGAAAAATTTAAAAGATGAGGAATATGGCGGATATTATGGATATTTAGGGTACGACCTTGCCCTTGATAAAAAAGCTGAGAAGGGCTGCATACTCAACAGCAGAATCCTGTGGTTTTTCTCAAATGCCTATACCGTACTAAAGGACGAGAGCCTTTTAAAAGAAGCAGGGCATGCGTATTCGTTTCTCAAAAACAAATGTATCGACAAGGAAAATGGCGGAATCTACTGGTCAATGAACTATGACGGAAGTGTTTTGGATTCCACCAAACACACCTACAATCAAGCCTTTGCCATATATGCGCTGTCCTCATACTACGAGGCATCAGGAGATAAAGATTCACTAAATCTTGCAACACAGCTATTTGAAATAATAGAAACAAAGTGCAAGGATGATATTGGATATCTTGAGGCTTCCAACGCCGGATTTGAAAAAATCGACAACGACAAGCTCTCTGAAAATGGCGTGATGGCGGACAGAACCATGAATACACTTCTGCATGTGCTTGAAGCCTACACAGAGCTTTACAGAGTTGGCAGAGACATTCGGGTAAAAAAAGTCCTGGAGGAAATCCTAAGTCTTTTTGCAGATAAGATTTATAACAAAGAGCTTCACAGGCAGGAAGTCTTTTTTGACAACTCCTATACATCAATTATAGATCTTCACAGCTTTGGCCATGATATTGAGACCTCTTGGCTCATTGACAGAACTGTTGAAGTAATTGATGAGGAAGGTAGTCTTGCTCAAAAAATATATCCGATAACCAGTGACCTTGCAGAAAAGGTTTATAGCGTTGCGTTCGATGGCAGGTCCCTTGCCTATGAATGTGAAAACGGCGTTGTCAATGAAAAGAGAGTCTGGTGGGTTCAGGCAGAGACAGTAATTGGCTTTTTAAATGCATACCAGAAATCAGGAAATGCAGATAAAAAGTATCTGGAAGCTGCAAAGAACTGCCTGGAATTTATTTTTGACTACGTGGTTGATAAGCGCCAGGGATCAGAGTGGTACAGCGAAGTCACCAAAGAAGGCGTGCCTGTTCAGAACCTTCCGATAGTAGAGCCTTGGAAATGCCCATATCACAACGGCAGAATGTGCCTTGAGATAATAAAACGTATTAAAGAATAAGGATTGGAGAAAAAATGGTACACGAAAAATATTATGAACTTGTTAAAGAGCAGGAAGAGCTGATCAACAGGCCTAATAAGAAAAGCACATTTTACAATGGTATCTACGACAGATATATCAATCCGGTACTTACCAGAGAACATGCTCCAATCTTTTGGAGATACGATGTAAATAAAGAAACCAATCCATTTTTTATGGAGAGGCTTGGAATCAACGCTGTAATGAACTCCGGTGCTATTTATCTTAACGGAAAATATTACCTTGTTGCCAGAGTTGAAGGTGCAGACAGAAAGTCCTTTTTTGCGGTAGCAGAAAGTGATAAGGGTACAGAGGGCTTCAGGTTCTGGGATCATCCGGTGGTGCTTCCGGATACAGTGGCAAAAGAGACCAACGTATACGATATGAGACTTACTCAGCATGAGGATGGCTATATATATGGCGTTTTCTGTTCTGAATCCAAGGATGAACAAAATCCTGACCTGTCAGCTGCAGTAGCAGAGGCGGGAATTGTCAGAACCAAAGATTTAAAGACCTGGGAAAGACTGCCAAACCTAAAGACACTGCGTTCTCCTCAGCAGAGAAATGTGGTGCTTCATCCTGAATTCGTTGATGGCAAGTACGCTTTTTATACAAGACCAATGGATGACTTTATTGAGACAGGAAGCGGCAGCGGTATTGGCTTTGGACTTTGCGATGATATTCAAAATGCAGTGATTGATGAGGAAAAAATGACAAGTATCCGCAGATATCATCAGATCACTGAAGCCAAAAATGGTGCCGGCGCAGTGCCGGTAAAGACTGACAGAGGCTGGATACACATCGCCCATGGCGTAAGAAATACTGCAGCAGGCCTTAGATATGTAATCTATGCCTTTGCAACGGATTTAAATGACCCGTCAAAAGTGATCGCTGAGCCATCAGGCCTTTTGATTGGACCAAGACAGGGTGAAAGAGTTGGAGATGTAAGTAACGTAGTATTTACCAACGGAGCAATAGTAAATGAAAAGAACGAAGTCTTCATATATTATGCTTCCTCAGATACAAGACTTCACGTTGCTACAACAACCATTGAAAAACTTATCGACTATGTATTTAATACACCATCAGATCCAGGTAGAAGTAGCGACTGTGTAAAACAAAGATGCAGCCTGATTGATGAAAATTTAAAACTACTTGAAGAATAAGGAGAATGAAAAATGCCAAAGTATAAAATGATCAGTGAACCACTTAAGAATATTCCCTGGCAGGAGGGGCCAGAGAGCTTTGATGGAGCTCCAATCTGGAGATATAGCGAGAATCCGATAATTAACAGAAATCCAATTCCAGGAGTTGCAAGAATTTTTAACAGTGCAGTAATGCCTTATGAAGGCAAATTTATTGGTGTTTTCAGAGGTGAGCAGACCAATGGAATTCCATACATCTACCTTGGAAGAAGTGAAGATGCCATTCACTGGGATTTTGAGACCAATAAAATTCCTTTCGTAGACAAGGAAGGCAAGCCTTTTATGCCTAGATACGCTTATGATCCAAGACTTGTAAAGGTTGAGGATACCTATTACATAATCTGGTGTCAGGATTTCTATGGCGCATCTATAGGAATTGCCAAGACCAAGGATTTCAAGACCTTTGAGAGACTTGAGAATCCATTTATCCCATTCAATAGAAATGCGGTTCTTTTCCCAAGAAAGATAAATGGAAAGTTTATGCTTCTGTCCAGACCTTCTGACAGCGGACATACTCCTTTTGGAGATATCTTCCTGTCTGAAAGTCCTGATATGGAGTATTGGGGACACCACAGACATGTAATGGAGAGATCTCCGGAGTGGTGGGAGTCTGTTAAAATAGGCGGAGGCGCTGCTCCTATTGAGACCAGCGAAGGATGGCTTTTGTTCTATCATGGTGTAAGCAGCACCTGCAATGGTTTCGTATACTCCATCGGTGGTGCAATTCTTGATATAGACAATCCTTCAATTGTAAAGTATCGCTGCGAGACCTTCCTTCTGACTCCTGAAGAATGGTATGAGGAAAGAGGCTTTGTGCCAAATGTATGCTTCCCATGTGCAACCCTTCATGACAGCGAAACAGGAAAGATTGCAATCTACTATGGTGCAGCAGACAGTTACGTAGGCCTTGCATTTACAAGACTTGATGACATTGTTGATTATATAAAAGGACACAGCGTTGTTCGTGAAAGCGATACAGAGTTAGGTATTAGATAAAGGAGCCCGTATGATAGGATTTGACTGTGAAAAGGCGCTGGCAAATCACGGAGATATCACAAGGCTTTCCAAAGTATATAAGAAGCTTGAAAAAGGCGAAGAAGTGACAATATGCTTCCTTGGTGGTTCTATTACCCAGGGAAGCCTTTCTTCTGCTCCGGATACCTGCTATGCAGCCCTTGTTTATAAATGGTTTAAGAATTTTTTTGGAAAAGAGAACATTAAGTACATAAATGCTGGTGTGGGCGGAACCACATCTGTTTTTGGAGCGGCAAGAGCTGACAGAGACGTGCTTTTGTATGACCCGGATCTGGTGTTTGTGGAGTTTTCTGTTAACGATGAATGCACCGATTACTTTTTGGAAAGCTATGAAGGACTTATCAGAAAGCTCCTTGGTGGCAAAAATAAGCCAGCAGTAGTTACTATTTTTAACTGTTTTTATGAAAATGGCAAAACGGCAGAGAGACTGCATTCCAAGGTGGCAAGGCATTACGAGCTCCCTGCAGTTAGTCTTCACGGAGCCATTTATGATGACATTTTATCAGGTAAAATAGAGGACATAGCACTGCTTTCGCCAGATGGCCTTCACCCAAACGATACCGGACATGAGCTTATCAGCAGGATGGTCAGCAATCTTTTGGAAAGCCTATATGAGGATTACAAAAAGGCATCAGGAGATGCTGCAGTTACAGCTTTAAATATTCCAAAGCCGCTTACATTAAATGGCTTTGAGTCAGCTAAAAGACTTGATAACAGAGATTTTGAGCCGGAGCTTAGGGGCTTTGTCAAAGATGAGGCAATACAGGAGTGTGTTTCAGACTGCTTTAAAAATGGCTGGCTTGGAAAAAAAGCTGGAGATAAGATCTTTTTTGACTTAAAGGATGAAAACGAATGTGCTTCAATAGCCCTTCAGTACGACAAGACTATAAAGCGCCCTGCACCGGTTGTGGCAGTTGCAATAGATGGAAAAAAGGATGAGCAGATAATTATTGATGCAGCCTTTGATGAGACCTGGGGAGACCTTTTGGATATCAGGCAACTCTTTTTTTATAGAGAAAAAGCACCTCACAGGCTGGAGGTAGAAGTGATTGATGACAAAAACGGTGAGGCTGTGCCATTTAATCTTGTATCAGTTATTATCACAAAGTAAAAATATTGTGCAATAAGCTTTATTTTTGTAGTGCTTATGTCGTAGTCAGGGGTTATAATCTAAGTACTGTAACTTTATGGGGTAAAGATTATAGAAATTTAAATGAGGAATGGTATTTTTTTATGTTTAGAGACGATTTTGTCTGGGGTGTTGCAGCCAGTGCTTACCAGACTGAGGGAAGAGACAAAAATGACGGGGCAGGCGAAAATATCTGGGATGCCTTTGTAAAAGAAGGACATATTGTGGATGGAACCACAGCTGATGTTGCCTGCGATATGATTCACAGATATAGGGAAGACTTTGGTATCATGCGCCTTATGGGCGTAAAGGCCTACAGATTTTCCATCAGCTGGAGCAGGCTTATCCCTGACGGAACAGGTGAGGTCAATCCGGCAGCAGTTGAGTTTTACAGGAATATGCTTTTGTCCATGAAGGAAAATGGCATAAGGCCTTTCATTACTCTTTTTCATTGGGAATACCCTATTGCGCTTGAGGAAAAAGGCGGCTGGGTAAATCCTGAAAGTCCTGCCTGGTTTGAAAGATATGCAGAGGCAGTAGGAGAGAATTTTTCAGACCTTTGCTCAGACTTTATTACCTTTAATGAGCCGCAGTGCACTATAAGCCTTGGTTATGTAAGAGGCGTTCATGCACCTGGCAAAAAGCTTCCGCTTGAGGATACTCTTTTGGCAGCGCATAACCTCTTAAAGGCTCATGGCCTTGCTGTGAAGGCTCTTAGAAAAGCTGCAAAGGGAGCCAGGATCGGATACGCTCCAACCTGTGGAGTTGCATATCCAAATACTGATTCTCCTGAGGATATTGAGGCAGCTAAAAAGAGATATTTTGGTTTTGACTCTGACCTGGACAACTGGGCATGGAACGTTTCCTGGTTCCTTGATCCGATTGTTCTTGGACATTATCCAGAGGAAGGATTAGAGCTTTTTAAGGACCATTTATTTGAGATATCAAAAGAAGATCTTGAGCTGATTAATCAGCCAATAGATTTTATCGGTCAGAATATTTATAATGGATTTCCTATTAGTGCTGGCAGGGATGGCGAAGTTGTCTATGCTGAAAGAGACCGTGGTTACAATCAGACAGCCATGGGATGGCCGGTTACACCGCAGGCACTATATTGGGGTCCTAAGTTCTTGTATGAAAGATATCATAAAGACATTCTTATTACAGAAAATGGAATGGCGAATTGTGATATTGAGAGCCCGGATGGCAGCATTCATGACGGAGTCAGGATTGCCTTTTTGGATAAATATATCAGCAATCTTCAGAAGGCAGCAGACGAAGGTGCGTCCATTATTGGATATTTCCATTGGAGCTACTGCGACAATTTTGAATGGACGGATGGATATACCAAGCGTTTTGGTCTTGTGTATGTAGACTATCCAAGCCTTAAGCGTACTATAAAAGACTCTGGATTATGGTTCAAAAAAGTAATTGAGTCCAATGGAGGAATTTTGTCTATTAATAATAATTTTAAAGAGCCTATTTTCCTGGAGCCTCATTTCACCCATAATATCTGGGGCGGAAGTAAGCTTCGAAATGTTTTTGGATACGATATCGAGGGCGATGATATTGGGGAATGCTGGGGAATTGCAGCTCATCCAAATGGCAAATCTGTTGTAAAAAACGGATGCTTTAAGGGTATAGATTTAGAAGAACTCTATAAGACACATAGCGAACTCTTTGGAACAAGCCATGAAAAGTTCCCACTACTTACCAAGATAATTGATGCCAAATCTGACTTAAGCATACAGGTGCATCCTGATGATGAGTATGCCAAAGTAAATGAAAACGGCTCTCTTGGCAAAACAGAGTGCTGGTATGTGCTTGACTGTGACCCTGATGCAAGTCTTGTTGTAGGTCACAATGCCACTAACCAAAAAGAGCTTTCAGACATGATGGATCAGGGCAGATGGAATGAACTTATTAGAGAGATAAAGATTTCAAAAAATGATTTTATCCAGATTGATCCTGGAACTGTGCATGCCATAAAAGGCGGTGTTGTGGTTCTTGAGACACAGCAAAACAGTGATATCACCTACAGACTCTATGATTATGATAGAATTTGGAATGGCAGCAAGAGAGAACTTCATGTAGAAAAGTGCAAGGACGTTATTACCGTTCCTGCAAAAGACTTATCGGATGCAGTTGTACATGACAATGATGAAAGCCAGGGTGTAAAGCTTCTTCATAGCTGTAAATACTATCAGGTATCAAGAATTAATGTACTATCAGAATTGGAAATTGACGTAACAGACCATTATCAGTTATGCTCAGTTATTGAAGGTGCAGGACTATTAAATAGTCATCCTGTTAAAAAGGGAGATCACTTTATTTTGCCGGTTGGCTTTGGAAAAGCAATGCTTAGTGGCAATTTAAAGCTTATTGTTTCTTCTGAATCTTACTAAATTGTATTTGGAGTTAGAGATATGCTACGAAGAAGAATAACCATGTCAGTTCTCGGTGTTCTGACATCAGGAATAGCAGTTGGAGTATTTAAATTGGCGGCTTTTGGAGTAGACCCGTTCCAGACCTTTATGAGTGGAATGGATTCTCTGATTCCAATTGATTTTGGTACTTTATACGTTATAGTAAACATTGTTTTGCTTGCCTTTAGTCTTATATTCGACAGAACTAAAATAGGCATTGCGACCTTTATAAATCTGTTCCTTTTGGGATATATCACGCAGTTTACGTATTCTCTTTTGCAAAATCTGTTTGGTGAGCCTTCCATTATTGCAAGAGCTGCCTGCCTTATAATTGGCATTGCCATACTTTGTTTTGGCTCTGCTTTCTATATGACAGCAGATCTTGGAGTATCGACCTACGATGCTGTTGCACTTGTTATGAGCCAGAAGTGGAAGCTTGGCAAGTTCAAGTATGTCCGCATTTGCACAGATCTTGTATGTGTAGTGCTTGGAATAGCTTTATTCCTGATATCCGGCGGAACTTTTTCACAGATTCCTACAATAGCAGGAATAGGAACTATTGTAACTGCTTTTTTCATGGGACCTTTAATTGAGTTTTTTAATGAAAAATGTGCAAGACCATTATTGAATAAGTAATTATAAGAAAAGCCACAGTGAGAATCTTCGTGATTTCTACTGTGGCTTATATATTGCAGAGTAGTTGCAAAAAAAATGATTATCAGTTAGAAGAGCTTTCTGTAGATGCATCTGCAGTAGCTTCTTCGCTTGCTTCTGTAGTAGCATCTTCACTTACTTCAGCAGTAGCTTCTTTGCTTGCTTCAGTAGTAGCATCTTCACTTACTTCAGCAGTAGCTTCTTCACTGGACTCGGTAGTTGCACCAACTGTTATGCTGCCTTCAAGAGTAGCATCATCCAGAAGGATATCTGAGCTTGACTCTGTAGCGCTGTCTGTTGTATCTTCTGGAGCAAAATGGCTGTAGGCTACCTTGCCGCCAATTCCTGCAACAGCTGCGACTAATATGATTAAGCAGATTACCTTTGCAAGCTTTCTCATTTTTTTCTGTTTTTCAATTCTCTGCTTACGACCCTTTTTTTCTTTTTTGTAAGCATCAACTTTTTCCTGACTCATAGTGTGCCTCCTAATAATCTAAACGCTAATAGAAAGTTTATCACAAAATTGTGTTTTTACTATTAATTTTTTTACTTATTTATCCGAAAAAAATATTGCATAACTATGATTATTTAAAAACGAGGTAATAAATATGCTGAGATCTATGTGGTCAGGTGTTAGTGGACTTAAAACCCATCAGGTAGAAATGGACGTAATTGGTAATAATATTGCCAATGTTAATACTACTGGCTATAAGTCCAAAGCAATGACATTTAAAGACACTTTATATCAGACAATGTCTAATGCCACAGCAGCAACTGATGTTAAGGGCTCCATTTCAGCTAAGCAGATTGGTCTTGGTACGCAGACGGGTTCTATAAAGACCAATATAACATCCCAGGGTTCTACACTTACAACCTATAGAACTTTGGACCTCATGATTAATGGTGACTCTTTCTTTGCAGTTCAGAGAGATATTTCTGATGCGGCATCTGTTGCCTATACCAGAGATGGTAATTTTGACATTGATGCTGAAGGCTCACTGGTTACAGCTTCCAACGGTTATTATGTTCTTGGATGGACAGGAACAGCTACAACAGGCGCAGTTGGAAGACTGAACATTGTTACAGATGCTACTAAGACTCTGGCGGGCTCTGCAACAACGGCCGCAACGTTTAGGGGAAATATTGATAAAAATGATTCCCTGCTTTCTTCTGATGAAGGTAAGGTTCTACAGCTGGAAGTATATGATAGAACAGGAGAGACTTATACTCTCAAATTTAAAATTGATGATGCAGGCGATTCTAATGATTCAACCTATACATTATCGCTGACTGGTGCTATGGATTCAGATGGCAATTCTATAGACATTACAGGTAGCGAAACAAGTATTGCACTGGTTTATAGCCCTTCAGACGGTACTCTTGTAAGTGCAGATGGTGCCACATCTGGACTTGTAAGCCTTAGTTTTTCAGGCGGGCTTTCTACAGTAGGACCGCTGCAGCTGGATCTTTCAGCATCAACCAATTATAACTCTTCAGGTAATTCAACCATCAGAGTTGTAAAAGGAGATATTGAAGGCTTAAATACAGGCTATGCAGTTGGTAACATGACTGGCTATTCTATAGGAAATGATGGAAGTATTCATCTTGAATATAGCAACGGACAGACTGTACAGCTTGGAACCATTGCTACCACTATTTTTGCCAACTCAGGCGGATTGGCATCACTTGGTGACAACCTGTTTGCTGCGTCAGTAAACTCTGGAGAGCCTCAGTATCAGAGAGTTGACGAAGATGGTGGTTATATTAGCAGTGGAACTCTTGAAATGAGTAGCGTTGATCTTGCCATGGAATTTACCAACATGATCACAACTCAGAGAGGTTTCCAGGCTAATAGTAAAGTTATTACAACATCGGATGAAATGCTGCAGATCTTAAAAGGACTTAAGAGATAACAGCATTTAAATATAAAGGATTTATAAAATTAGCACTCACCTATAGACAGTGCTAATAAATGTGGTAAAATGTAACTATTCGATTTGAGTCAAAATCCCTGAATGACTACAAATCACGCTAATAATTACACTTTCCACGAAGTACAGATTTTGGAAAGGAGGCCATGCTGTATGTTAATAGTAAAAATGAATAGTACAACAGTTGAATGTAGTATAGCTGCATCAGAGCTTAGAGAGATAGGTCTTACCCCAGAGGATGTAGTTAACGGTGCAGAACTGAGTGTACCTTTTTTGGCACAGATCAATAAAGAGGTTGGTGAGAGATTAGGTTACAATCCAAATACAGAAGTCATGATGATGTCCAGAAATATGATGAATGATGGCAGCGTTCGTATCTTTGCTGTAAAGATGAACAATGAAGAGATACAGAAGGCAGCAGATCGTATTCGTTTGGCAGCACAGACAGTTTTGAATCAGATTACTCAGGAAAAGGTTGATGAGATCAAGAGTAAGACTGGTAAGCAAAAGGGAATAGCTCTTAACGAGATGATGACAGAGGTTTCCAGCACAATTAATCAGGTATATGCTGATGCTACGTCTGATGATACCAGGTCTCTTCCACGAGCTGAACACAAAAGGCTTACTGATCATGAGAAATATTTAATCGAGTTTGAAAGCTTTGACAATCTTAAGAGATTTTGTAAGGTAGCTAATAAGCTTCCATTTGAAGCTTCCGCATTATACAAAAACAAGGATAGATATTATATTGTTGCAGAGCTTCATTCTTTCCAGGAAAATATTTTATATGAAATCAGAAGAAATTCACTTGAGTACGCATCAATGATGACAGTTAATACACCAGATTCCGTGCATGTAGAAGAAAATGGTGATACAATATTAGCCAGAGATGCTATAAGACATCTTGCAAAATTAAACTAAGGGGTAAGCATTTTGAACCAAAGTAAGGTGTCAATATTTGATTTTTCAGGTATATATGATTACGAGGGCTTTTATAAAGAAATTGAAAGCCCTCGTTTTATTTGTTTAAAAGAGGTTTCGGGAACCAATTGTCTTTGTGATGACATGGCAGCAGAGGCGATTAAGGCAACCTTTGATAAGCAGGTACTAGCTGATGGAGCTTTGAGGTTTTTTGATTCGGGCAACTACCATTATATGTCCAAGCTTTTGGCAGACTATGTCAGAGAACCCTTCAATCTTATTGTCTATGACCATCATCCGGATATGCAGCCTTCATCCTTTGGCAGCATATTGTCATGTGGAAGCTGGGTAATGGATACGCTTGATACCAATCCTTTTATAAAAAATGTTGTGGTAGTAGGTGCAGCGGACACTTTAATAGAAAAAGTGGATCCTTCATACTTTGACAGGGTAACCTTTTATTCACCTTCTGATGCCATGAAAAAGCTGCAGTCTGAAGAAGGCTTTTTTGCAAAAGAATCAGAGCTGCCTGTTTATCTGTCTATAGATAAAGATGTTCTCTCGTTGGAAGAAATAGTGACCAACTGGGATCAGGGAGAGATGTACTTAAAAGATTTGTACAATCATATAGATATGATATATAATTTTTATAAGGTCATAGCTACAGATGTATGCGGAGAGTGCGCTCCGGATCAGGAAGGCTGTGATGTAGCAAAGGCAGCGCTTTCAAGTAGTGATATTAATAAGGGTATTTTTGATATTTGGTGCAAAAATAATTGAATGTTCGATAGAAGGTTTTTGGCATTTTGCATCATTTTCTGGGGAATAATCTATATAGGTATTATTGGGATATTTTTGTTGGAGGAAATATGAATTATTTTAAAACGTTTATTTCTGCAATTCTTGCAGGAGCAGCTATTGCCTTTGGAGGAGTTGCTTTTTTGTCTGTAGATTCCAAGGTTCTTGGCTCAGCACTTTTTACCGTAGGCCTTTTTACAGTATGTACTTTTGGATTACACTTATTTACAGGAAAGGTGTGCTATACCTTTGATAATGACAAAGCCTATGCTTTAAGCCTTCCTGTTATATGGTTTGGAAATTTTATCGGAACAGGTGTTGTAGCTACAATTGTCAAATTTACAAGAGTATCCGGCATTTCTGAAAAGGCTCTTTCGCTATGTGAAATCAAGTTTGCTGATAACTATCTGAGTCTTTTTATTCTTGGCATTTTATGTAATATCTGCATTTATATTGGTGTAGAGGGCTACAAAAACAATCCTCATGAGGTAGGAAAGTACTTATCTTTATTTTTTGGTGTAATGGTATTTATTCTGTGTGGTACAGAGCACTGTGTTGCTGATATGTTTTATTTATGGATGGCAGGAGCCTGGAGTGGCAAGGCTATAATCATGCTTTTGGTGATTACTTTTGGTAACTGTGTGGGTGGAGTGATTTTCCCTGTTGTTAGAAAACTGATTTGATAGTGGATTTTGCAAGTGTTTGTGCAGTTAATACATAGTGGTAACAACTTTTATTTTAATAAGGAGTGACAATCAATATGGAAAAAAGACTGAGAAATGCAATAAGACATACTGAAAAGCTTGACCTTGATATTTTATCTGAAGAAGAATTTGATCTTGAAAAGGAAAATCTTCTTATACAAATTGATTTTTTGCATGAGGATATGCTTCATAACCTCATTGGAACATCAGCACTACTTGTATGCACTGCCATAGCAGCAGTAGCCTGCATTGCAAATTTTGAGATTTTATACATTGCATTACTGATAGTAACAGCGCTTTTGACTGCTGGAGCTGCAAAGACTTATATTGAGCGAAGAAAAGCGCTTAAACAGTTGTATGCATTCTTTGACAAATTAATAGAACGTCAACAATAAATGTTCGATTAACCGCAAAGCCACAAAAAATCTGAAAAAAATTAAAAAATAGTGTTGACAGATTACCTGAAAATGACTAAAATAAGTTTTGTTGTCGCGCAGGAGTGGCGGAATGGCAGACGCGCATGGTTCAGGTCCATGTGTTAGCA
>JAZRKG010000059.1:0-7900 GCA_045646185.1 Butyrivibrio sp. | reverse complement strand
GACCGCTTGGCCTCCGACTTAGCATATTCAATTGCCAGTGTGCTTGAGACATTGTCAGCATTCATGGTTCCTGTGTCTACCTTTTTGTATAATCAAATTGGGCTAGCACCACTTCTTTTGGTGAATGGATTATGCTTTTTTATAGCAGCGACAATGGAAACCAGAATAGGAGCCAGTGAAGACTATATTGAGGAACAAAAAAAGACAAGAGATAAGGAAAACAGCTATTTTAAACAGATATTCCTTGATATAAAGGAAGGCTTTGAATATTTGTATTCTGAAAAAGGATTGTTGGCCATTGCAATGTATTTTGCCATATCATCATTATGTGGAGGCGTTTCAAGTGTAATAACACTTCCATATTTTAAAAATAACTATGATAATGGCGAATATATTTATATGCTTGTCTGGGGAATGTCTATTCTTGCCAGGGGTATTGGCGGTGCGATTCATTACAGATGGAAGATACCTTCAAAGTGGCGTTATGCAATGGCTCTGATAGTATATGTATCAATCTCAGTTTTTGAAGGTGTTTACCTGTTTTTCCCTATACCGATCAAGATGCTATTGTGTTTTGGAGTAGGTATAGGCGGTGTTACAAGCTATACGATACGTATATCTGCAACTCAGAGTTATGTCCCTAATGAAAAAAGAGGCCGCTTTAACGGCGCTTTTAACATGTTAAATACGGTGGGAACACTACTTGGAGAATTTATCGCAGGCGCAGCAACAATCATTGCACCTGAACGAATAGTGCTGCTAATAGCAATGCTTAGTTGCGCTGTTGGCGCCATAATCATAATTGGCGGAAATAAAAAACATGTTTCTCTGATATATAATCGTCAGCAGTAATAAGATTTTTAGAACAAAGAGCCAGCAAGGGTTATCAGTGATATCCTTGCTGGCTCATATTTTTAAACTTGTTCAAATGTGCTTACAATTTCAGTATCAGGAGCCTTAGTAGTCAGACTTACAATAGCGTTGACAACAAGAGCTATCAGGAATGCAGGAAGCAGTTCATATATAGCAAAGCCTCCGCCTAATTTGGCAATTCCAAATTTCCAGATAAATACGAATGCTCCGCCAGTGATCATGCCAGCAAGAGCACCCTGTAAGTTGGAACGCTTCCAGAAAAGAGATAGCAGGACAACAGGACCAAAAGCTGCTCCAAATCCGCCCCATGCAAAAGATACTATCTGGAATACTGAAGAATCAGGATCCTTTGCAATAAAGATGGCAATGATAGATATCAGAATAACAGTGACTTTAGCGACTTTAACCTGTGTTTCATCATCAAGCTTCTTTTTACCAAAAGCCTGTATAAGGTCTGCTGAGATAGCAGAAGCAGATGCAAGTAGCTGTGAATCGGCTGTAGACATGGTTGCAGCAAGGATTCCGGAAAGTATAACGCCTGCAATTATTGAAGGAAGGATGCCGTAAGCGCTCATGAGGTTAGTAATATAGATGATCACTCTTTCAGCATTGCCGCTGCCTTCAAGAACAGGTATAGAACCATTTGCACTCATGGCAAGACCGATCATTCCAATTAACAGTGCTACAAACATAGCAATTACAACCCATACGCTGGCAACTCTTCTTGAAAGAGCAATCTTTTTCTCATCGCCGATAGCCATGAAACGAACCAGGATATGTGGCATACCGAAATATCCCAGCCCCCAGGCAAGCATTGAACATGCTGTAAGGAATCCGTAAGGTGATGAAGCTTTGTTAACAGGATCATATATTTCAGTGATACTAAAATAGCCTGGAAGAGATTTTGCATTATCTACAACAGCATCCCATCCGCCGGCCTGATGGATTCCAAAGATTATTACAATGATCAGTGAAATAGTCATAGCAATACTCTGTACAAGGTCTGTCATACAGACAGCCTTAAAACCGCCAAGAGAGCAGTACAGAGCGATGATGATTGCACTGGCGATCATTGCAAATAAGTAATTAACGCCGAACAGTGTATTAAAGAGCTTTCCACATGCAGCAAAGCCGGAAGCTACATAAGGAATAAAGAAAACTACAATAACAACAGCTGATATAAGCGTAATTATATTTTTTTCATCTTTATATCTGGCAGCAAAATATTCTGGAATGGTGATCGCATTTAGCTGTTCTGTATATCTTCTAAGCTTGGAAGCCACAAACAGCCAGTTGAGATAAGTACCGATAGACAATCCGATGATTGTCCAGGTAGCGTCAGCCATACCTGACAAGTAAGCAAGACCAGGAATACCAAGAAGCAGCCAGCTACTCATGTCAGAAGCCTCTGCACTCATGGCAGCTACAATTGGACTCAGTTTCCTTCCGCCCAGATAGAAATCTCCAGCGTCATCATTTCCCTTGGAGAAAATAACTCCGATAAGGATCATCATCGCCAGATATAAGACGATTACTACGCCTAAAATTATGTTTGTTCCCATTGGTTCTCCCTTTTTGCAAAAAAAGTAGTGAAAAATGCATATTTATCGCAAATATATTTAATACGCTACCATAGCAACGCAGTAAAGTCAATGCGGTAGTTTCCATGAAAAATAAACTAATAATGGAGCTGTCGACGAAAAAATACGACAGCTCCATTAAATTGTGTGTATAAATAATTATGCAACTAAAGGATCGGATCAAGCAGTTTCCTTATCCTTAGCATATAAGAATTTAAGTATGATAGGTGTAGCTACGCTAGAAACAATGATCAAAAGGATTACTGCAGTAAAATAAACTGATGAGATCATTCCAACGGCAAGACCTTTTTGTGAAACGATAAGAGCAACCTCGCCTCGTGTCATCATGCCGACACCGATCTTAAGAGCATCGTTTCCTTTATATCCAAGAAGCCTGGACATAAGGCTACAGCCTATGATCTTAGTTACAAGAGCTACAACAACGAAGCCCACTGAGAAGAGCAGGAGCTCTACTGTAAGGTTATCAAGAGTAGTCTTCAGACCGATACTTGCAAAGAAGATTGGTCCAAAAAGCATGTAAGAATTGATATCCATTTTTTCTGCAATATAATCAGAATCCTCAAGTGAGCACATTATGATACCGGCAACATATGCGCCTGTGATATCAGCGATTCCAAAATAAACCTCAGCTACATATGCAAAGATAAAGCAAATAGCAAGACCAAGGATAGGAATACGTCTTGTATGTGGGTATTTAGCATCTATAAGTTTCATTACCTTGTAGAGAATGATACCAACGATAAAAGCAAAAACAAAAAACAGAACTGTACTAAATACAACTGACATTGGGTTTGAATCAGGTGTCTTAAAGCCGATAACGAATGTAAGAACGATGATACCAATGACATCATCAATAATAGCAGCACTCATGATAGTAGTGCCAACTTCGCCTTTGAGCTTACCAAGTTCACGAAGAGACTGAACAGTAATACTTACACTTGTTGCAGTCATGATAACGCCGATGAACAGAGCGCTGTAGAACTTATCTGTACCCATGGCTGCTGCTCCGTAGAATCCCATGTACAGAAGTGTTCCACCAATTAATGGAACGAAAACGCCTGCACAGGCAATAAGAAATGCCTTAAGACCAGTCTTCATAAGGTCTTTGATATTTGTCTCAAGACCAGCTGAGAACATAAGGAGTATTACTCCTATTTCAGCCATCTGTGAGATGAAATCAGTCAGATCAACAATTCCAAAAACGCTAGGTCCGATGAGCAGACCGGCAATGATCTGGCCAACAACCTGAGGTGCTTTGAGCTTACGGGCAATCAGACCGAAAAACTTAGATGTAATAACTATGATCGCTAGATCCAACAAAATCTTATATGAATCCATAAAATAATCCTCCTGTAATAAATTGATATGTTTATTTTGATATTTAAAGTGGGGTCAAAACAAACATTGTCAAGTTTACAACATTGAAAAAGTATTCGTAAGAACACTTTTAACCAAAAAAATTAAGTTGTATCCCATTGAATTAAGGCAAAAATGACTATAAAACAGCCTTATTGATAAAAATGATCATTTGCCACATTAAATAACAATCATTCATGCCGATAATGCTGTTCGCCATTCAAAAAAAATTATAAATACGATATAATTAACAGGCATAGCTGAGGATTTTGTAAGAATAATATTTTCAAATCCAAGTTTTACAGAAAGAAGAACAGATATTTATGGCTAATGAAAAACTACTGATAATCGATGGCAGCTCCATGCTGGTAACAAATTACTATGGTAATCTCCCAAAGCAGATCTTATTTGAAAAGGATGAAGAAAAAAAGAAGCTTCATTATGACAAGATACTGCATGCACCGGATGGCAGATATACCAATGCAATCTATGGAATGATCAGAACAATCAAAAAGATCATCGACAAACAGCAGCCTACACACATGGTGATATGCTTTGATAAAACACGAAATACATTTAGAAGAGAACTCTATGCTGATTATAAAGGTAACCGTGGAGAGACTCCGGATCCATTGAAAGAGCAGTTCAAGACCATGGAAGATATGCTTCAGGATATGGGCTTTGTTGTAGAATATTCAGACACCTATGAGGCTGATGATATAGCGGGTTCTTATGCTGCAAAGTTTGAAAAGGATATTCCGACGTTTATAATGTCCAAGGACCATGATTATCTCCAGTTAATTAGCCCGTACACAAGGCTTTGGCTTGTTCAGACCAAGCAGGAGAGTGCAGATGAACTTATGGACAAGTATTATGGAAGATTTGGAATCAGCAAAAAAGATGTAAACCTTCCTGATAAAGTATTTGAGATGACATCAGATATATGTCTTGAGGAGTATGGTGTTGAACCTTGTCAGGTACCAGACTGGAAGGGAATTACAGGCGATACTTCCGATAATATCCCTGGAGTAAAAGGTGTAAGCTCAGCAGCGGCACCTCTTTTGCAGGAATATAAAACTGTAGAAGGAATATATGAAGCCATTGAGGCTGCACAGACAGCAGCAGACCAGAAGGCGCTTAATAAATACTGGAAGGAAAGCCTTGGTATCAGCCGCTCTCCACTTAATGCAATGATTCAGTACAAAGACATGGCGCTTTTATCCAAGGACCTTGCTACCATTCGCAGAGACTATCCTGTCGAAAAAAATCTTGAGGACCTGGCTATTAATGTAAATGAGCAGGCAAAAGAGAAATGGCTGAAAGACCTTGGTATCAAGAGCTTGTAAAAGTTTAGTCCTAAAATGTAAGAAATTTTTCTTTTTTATTTGTAGATTTTTACCTATTACCTTTCAGCAAAGTTATGACGAATATTATTATGTGTTAAATACCATATGTGCTCACGGAGGAGCTGCGAAAAAGTGCCACTAAGTGGCACTTTTTTGATGCTCAAAACGCCACGCTATGGATGCACAAAACGCTGTCAAAACATTGCTTGACACAAAAGGTTAGCTGATGCTAACTATAATATATAAAGAAAAATAATTGGGGATGGCATTAAAATGATAAGAATATTTAAGGACGTTAGAAAAGCAGATGTGGAAATTGCCGGGGGTAAAGGCGCCAATCTTGGTGAGATGGTAAATGCCGGAATATCAGTCCCTGAAGGATTTATCGTTACCAGCAATGCCTACAGACTATTTATAGAAGAAAATAATCTGGAAAGCTTTCTGGATGAAAAATTAAGTTCAGACAATGACAGCGAAGACAATCTAAAGGCAGTCGCCAAAGAATTCAGAGATAAAATTAAAAACGGTAAAATACCTGAAAGTCTGGGAGAACAGGTTAAACTGGCATATTCACAGCTTGGACAGGAAACAGCTGTTGCAGTAAGATCTTCTGCAACTGCGGAAGACCTTGAAGATGCAAGCTTTGCAGGACAACAGGAAACATATCTGAACGTAAAAGGCGTAGAGGACGTGCTTGCCCAGATACGTAACTGCTATGCGTCGCTATGGGGAGACAGGGCTGTAATATACAGACATAACCATGGTTACGATCAAAAGAGTGTAGCACTTGCAGTAGTTGTACAGCAAATGGTTGAAAGCCAGATCTCCGGCGTAATGTTTACAGCAAATCCGGTAAATGGCAATACCAGCCAGATTCAGATTAACTCCTCCTATGGACTCGGAGAATCCGTCGTATCAGGAAGGGTCACAGCAGATACTTTTGTATGTGACAAGGCCGGAAACATCATTTCTGCTGAGATTGGCTCCAAAAGCACACAGATTGTCTATGACGAAAGCGGAAAGGGAACCAAAGAGATTTCAGTTGATGAAAAGCTTAGAGCCAGAAAATCCCTGGATGAAAATCAGGTCAAAAAGCTATGTGCAGAAGGTGTGAAGATAGAAAACTATTATGGCATGCCTATGGACATCGAATGGGGCATAAATGAAGGAAATACATATATTCTTCAGGCGAGGGCAATAACTACCCTTAAAAGCGAAAATAACGCCAAAGAACAGGCTTTGATCAATGAGTACGTAAGCCACTGCAGATGCACAGGTGCACAGCAAAGTAACCTTGCCTTTCTTTTGGAAAAAATGCCCTTTGCCTTTTATCCATTTGATTATGACATGTGCAAGCTGATAAACGATGGCAAAAAGAACATATTTGAAAAGGGCGGAATAAACATTGATATGCAGCCACAGATTGATGATGATGCAGTCATGATACTTCCTCCAAACGGCCTTAGGTTAACAGGCAAAATCGTCCACTTACCGGGAATGCTTATGAAGCTTATGAAGGTAAACGACTGTGCAGAATTCCTTAGAGAAGAAATGCCCAAATACAGAAATGAGCTGGATGCTTTTGCCGCTAATGACTATGAGAATATGAGCTTAAATGAATGTGGCAGAGAGCTCTCCAAGATGAAGGATTACCTTACAAGACTTGCATATACAAGGTTTATGTATGCATTATTTCCAAGTGCGCTTTATCAAAAGAAGATTATCAAGGCCTTTAAAAAGGTTGACCCAAAGCTGAGTGCATACGACGCATATAGAAACCTGGACAATGAGACAGCTGTAATGAGTAGAGACGTTGAGGCACTTGCAGTCAGGCTTTCTACCAGTCCGGAGATTATGGCCGACATGAAAGCCGGAATGAAATACGATGCGCTTTGCGCTAAGTATCCTCAGGCAAAAGAAGCTATAGACGAATTCCTTTCAAAGCATGGCTTTAAATCTGATTACAACTGTTACTGTGCCATAGCCAAATCCTTTTATGAAGAGCCAGACAGAGTCATCAATGTTGTAAAGCCTCTTTTGGGAAAAGAAAAAGCTGAAGATGCCACAGAGTCCTTTGACGTGCTGATGAACAAGCTTAGATCAACAATGGACGAAAAGAAGTATCAGGAGTTAAGCGCTGGTATCGAAGACTTCAGATATATGCATATTATCAGAGAGGAAAGCCAGCTAATGTGGGAGACTTTATTTTTCTACATTAAAAAGCTTCTTAAGAGATCTTCCCTGCTTCTTTCTGGAAATGATGACTATTTTGAAGATGTTGTATACTTATTTTCCTCAGAGCTGGAGGATGTGCTGAATAAGGGCAGACTGGATGATCAGGATGTTGAGAAAATAAACCGCAGAAAAGCCAAAAGGCCTCTTGCAGAAAAGGTTTGGGAAGCATCAAAGCTTAAGGTGTTCCCTGCTACAGGAGATGTGCTAAAGGGTGTAAGTGGCAGTGTGGGCGAAGTAGTTGGTAATGTCTGCGTAATAAATGGGCCTGAAGAGTTTTATAAGTTCAAAAAAGGAGATATTCTGGTCTGCAAGCTGACTGACCCGGAATGGACACCTCTTTTCTCTCTGGCATCAGGAGTTGTGGCTGATACTGGAGCAGCCTTATCTCATGCAGCAATTGTTGCCAGGGAATACGGTATTCCGGCAGTATTGGGAGTGGGCTATGCAACCACCAGGTTTAGTGATGGCGATGTAATAAAGGTTAAGGGT
>JAZRKG010000058.1:0-7182 GCA_045646185.1 Butyrivibrio sp. | reverse complement strand
GAACATTAAGCTTCATGTTCTCAATATCTTCTGAAAGAAGAACTCCGCCCTTATGAAGAAGACCCACATGATCGCAGATATCTTCAAGCTCTCGAAGATTATGTGACGCAATGACCGGTGTTAGCCCCCTGTCTGCCATTTCTGCAGCAAAAAGGCTCTTGACACCCTGCCTTACCACAGGATCAAGACCATCAAAGGTTTCATCACATAATAAATATTTAGTGCCTGCACTTATTCCAAGAAGGATAGACAGCTGCTTTTTCATTCCCTTTGAAAATGTATTTATCTTACGGCTGCAGTCCAGACCAAAGCCAACTGCAAGCTTGTGGAATTTAAGGGAATCAAAGCTATCATAAACGCTTCCGTAATAGACAGCCATTTCTTCTGGTGTTGCATTCGGCATAAAATAGGCATCATCAGATATGAAAAACAGATTCTTCTTAACCTCTGCATTATCATATATAGGAAGATGATCCATACATACCGTGCCTGAATCCGGTTTAAGCACTCCGCTCATCATACGAAGAAGTGTACTTTTTCCTGCTCCATTGGTCCCTACAAGGCCAAACACTTCTCCATCTTTAACGGATAGCGAAACCTGATGAACCGCTACTATAGTGTCAAAAGATTTTTCAAGCATAACCGCTTCAATCATGACATTTGCCCTCCGCCAACAAATTTTTCCAATATTTCCTCTTTAGTAAAACCAATATCAACTGCCTCATTTAAAAGATTTTCTATGCCATCAATAATCTCTCTTTTTTTGGCATCCTTTAAAGACGTATCGCCTTTGACAAAATTGCCCTTACCCTTGACAGTATAAATAAAGCCCTGCCTTTCTAATTCAATATAAGCTTTCTGAATCGTATTAGGATTGGCAGAAAGCTCAATGGCAAGACTTCTTACAGAAGGCATCTGATCGCCCTCCTGCAATATACCTTTTAAAATTTGGATTTTGAAATTTTCAACGATCTGTTCATAGATAGGTCGGCTATCCTGATAATTAACCAGATTCATTGTCATCTCCCTTATTCTATATAATAGTCAAAAATAACTCTTTATACATTTAGTGCTTGCATGTTAGGGGACACGCAAGCACAAGCATAGAAAAAATAAAGTATGGGGTGTACTATATGAACTAGTACACTTATAAAATATCATTGATATATATTAATGTCAACACGTTTTTAGAAAAATAATAAGAAAGAATGTCGCTTGCGACATTCCCGCGCCGAGCGCGGTTGCATTTATGCAACATATACATTACGCGCGAGTGCGCATCCATAGCGGAGCGTTTTTATGATAATACGAGGAAATTGCGAAGCAATTTTCTCGTATTATCATAAAAGAACTGCCAAGCTTTTTAAGGCATGACAGTCCTATATAATCATTCTATATTAGTTCTTAAAGGAGTGAACCGGAGCAGGAATTCTTCCGCCACGATTTACAAAATTGTCACAGGAGAACTGATTTACAGGCATTATCGGCGCATAACCCAAAAGGCCACCAAACTCAACTGTTTCACCCACTGTTTTACCAATAACAGGAATAAGGCGAACAGCTGTAGTCTTCTGATTTATCATACCAATAGCCATTTCATCAGCTATGATGCCGGCTATTGTAGTATCTTTGGTATCTCCAGGAATTGCTATCATGTCAAGACCCACAGAACATACACAGGTCATTGCTTCAAGCTTTTCAAGAGTAAGGGCTCCTGCTTCAACAGCATTTATCATACCCTGATCTTCACTAACAGGAATAAATGCACCTGAAAGACCTCCTACATAAGAAGAAGCCATTACACCGCCCTTTTTAACCTGATCATTTAACAGCGCAAGCGCTGCAGTAGTACCAGGCGCACCGGCATGCTCAACACCGATTTCATGCAAAATATCAGCAACACTATCACCAATAGCTGGTGTTGGTGCAAGGGAAAGATCAATGATTCCAAATGGAACACCAAGTCTCTTTGATGCCTCTTTTGCCACAAGCTGTCCAACTCTTGTAACCTTAAAAGCTGTCTTTTTGATAGTCTCACAAAGAACTTCAAAATCAGCACCTCTAACCTTTTCAAGAGCTGTTTTAACAACGCCAGGACCACTGACGCCAACGTTTATGATCCTGTCTGCTTCAGTAACACCATGGAAGGCACCAGCCATAAATGGGTTATCATCAGGAGCATTACAAAATATTACCAGCTTGGCACAACCAAGTGAATCAGCTTCCTTAGTTGCCTCAGCTGTCTTTTTAACAATGCTGCCCATAAGCCTAACAGCATCCATATTTATACCGGTTTTGGTAGAACCAACATTTATCGAAGAACAAACAACATCAGTGTTTGCAAGTGCTTCAGGGATAGACTCAATTAAAAGTCTGTCTGCAGTAGTCATTCCCTTGCTGACAAGAGCTGAATAACCGCCGATAAAGTTAACTCCAACCTTTTTGGCAACCTCATCCAGAGTCTTTGCTATTCTTACAAAGTCACTGCTATCCTTACAAGCAGCTCCGCCAATAAGAGCTATTGGAGTAACAGAAATTCTCTTATTAACTACAGGGATTCCGTACTCTGCCGCAATGTCATCGCCTGTTTTAACAAGGTCTTTGGCAGACTCATAAATCTTGTCATATATATTCTTACAAAGCTTATCTACGTCTGAATCTATACAATCAAGAAGGCTGATACCCATAGTAATGGTTCTGACATCAAGATTTTCCTTCTCGATCATTTCATTGGTCTCTGAAACCTCTGAAAAATTAATCATTTCCTATTCTCCTTAAATATCAAATTCTGTGCATTGAATCAAAAATGTCTTCACGCTGACACTTAACAATAACTCCAATGTCTCCGCCAAGAGCATCAAGCTCATCCGCAATAAGCTTAAAATCCTGATTAGAAGCTGATAAATCAACAATCATCATCATATTAAAATAACCTGATACTATTGTCTGGGAAATATCAAGAATATTGATACTGTGATCTGCCAGATAGGTGCAGATTCTTGCGATGATACCTACTGTATCTTTTCCTACAACTGTAATAATAGCTTTGTTCATAATAGTCTCCATCCTGTACCTTAGTTTGACCAAAAAACTTATACATGTCAGACTTTGGCTTTATTATTTTTTACTGCATCTTACTACTAAGTTACTATATACCATTCCGTATATAAAAAGCAATTGATGATATTTAAATAATTGGTTATAATTAAAAATGTCATATTTTCAGAGAGGGAATATTAATGAAAGTCTTTAAATATAAAACTCTGACTGTTATAACAGCTCTTTTGTGCCTTGTCGGCTGCAATACCAATGATACAACTACATACGATTCTGCTTTGGAAGCTTCTACCGAGGATAGCAGCGAGATCAAAGTTGACTTTTTAAATGTTGGAAAAGCCGACTGCATTACAATTCAATTTGATGACAAGCTTTTTATGATTGATACCGGAACCACAGAATCCTTTGAAACAATCGAAAAATATATGGAAGTAAAAGGCTACGACACTATTGATACCCTGTTCATCACTCATTTTGACAAGGACCACGTAGGCGGAGCGGCAGATGTAATAAACACTTATAACGTAGGTAGCGTTATGACAACCTATTATGAAGCAAAATCTTCCGACGAAATAGACAACTATCACGAGGCCCTTGAGGATAATGACCTTACTCCTACTCTCATTGAAGAGGAAACAACTCTGACCATTGGCGATGTGACTTTTGTAATCTATCCTCCGGAAGAAACTGATTATGGTAATAACACCAGCAATGACTCTTCGCTGGTGATCCATATGACCTATGAGGATACCTCCTTTTTATTTACAGGAGATGCTGAGAAGGCTCGTATAAAAGAGCTTTTGAAGATTCCTGACCTTCAGGCAGATGTTATAAAGATGCCTCATCATGGTCAGCTTGAAAAAAATACAGATGACCTGCTGGAATATGTAAATCCTTCATTTGCTGTAATCACAAGCTCAGATGACGAACCGGAGGACGAAGAAGTATTAGAGCTTCTCGAAGCAAGAGAAATCATCACTTATCTCACCAGAGAAGGAATGGTAAGCATAACCTCCGACGGCAAGACCATAAGTGTTTCACAGTTTGTATTTATGTAAAATTATAGCCCCTGCATTGCAGGGGCTTATTTTTATTGTAAACGGCTTATACCTCTATTGCAGGTGTCAGATCATTTCTTGAAGCTACAAATAGAGGAAAATCATTGCCATGATAAGGAGTCTGAGACATCTCTATCTCAACCCTTACTGTTTCATAAGCAAGCTCAGGAAGGTTATTTTCCTTACTAAGGTGTCCAAGGATAATTCCCTTCATATTGTCATTTAAAATCTTACTTAGAAGCTCTCCGCTCTTCTCGTTGGACAAATGTCCCTTATCACCAAGAATACGTCTTTTTAGCTGATATGGATAAGGTCCTGACTGGAGCATTCTCACATCATGATTGGCCTCAATAAGAAGCGCATCCATATCCTTTAAACACTCTACTGTGTAATCATTATAGCAGCCCATATCTGTCGCTATGGCAATCTTTTTATCTCCATAACTTATTCTGTAGGCCACAGGCTCATTGGCATCATGAGAAATTGTCATAGGATTGATCACAAGATCCTTTAAGAAAATCTTTTCATCAGCCCTTACAACATGTCTTTCAAAATCAGGCATATCGCCCTTTTTATCTGCATAATCAATGCCTGACAGGGTACCTTTTGTAGCATAGATAGGTATCTCATGTTTTTTCAAAAGAGTTTTCAATCCGGCTATATGATCTGAATGTTCATGTGTTACAAAAATAGCATCAAGATCCCCCAGGGATAAATCAAGCTTTTCAAGTCCTTCCCTGATTCTCTTACAGCTAATACCAGCATCCACCAAAATATGCGTAGTATCAGAACCTACATAAATACAGTTGCCGCTACTACCGCTGGCAATACTAACTAATCTCATACCAATTTTTCTCCCATAAAAAACCTCCGCGCTATTGTATAAAAAGCGGCGGAGGTAATACTTATCTTATCTTTTATCCTGCCAATAAACTTCTATTTTGTCACCTTCATTAATTGGCTCCATATAATCCGGGGTGGAACCATTTAAAGTGGTCACAATCATTCTACCATTTGGCTTGGATAAATCAAAGTCTATTGCATCAAAAATATCTACAAAAATGTAGCTTGCCTTGCCATGAAGAGTTATCTGATCATTATTTACAATTATATGTAAATCCCTTGCAAGAACATTTTTAACAGGCTCAGGCTCAGCATTTTCATCATAGACATCCTCAGGGTCAGGATCCGGAAGCTTGTCATATTCACTCTGAGGTTCTTCCTCTTCAGACTCCTCTGCCTCTGGATAATCCTTGTAATATTCCATGACAACTTCTGACTGATCTTTGAATTCAACCTTGAAGTTCTCATATACAGGAGTATCCGGCTCAGCCACCTCATTATTTACTATAATCACAGTCTGAGGAGTAAGCTCAATGTCCATGAGCTCTGCTATCTGTGCAGCCGTATCATAATCAAGGACTCTTACATCATCACCAGGCTTTATATCATAGAATCTGGTCTCAGGATTACCATTTACTGTGGCATATCTGGAAGCCTCAACATTTTTGCCATTAACATTGACAACAAACTTGGTCTTGAACTCAGGAATGCTCTCAATACTTGCTTTGCCGGCATTACCAGCTGTAGAGCCCATAACTTCAATAATGTCATTAGCTCTGATCTTGGCATGAATATCAGCAGGCTTACCATTTAAGGTAATTACAGCAGATTCACCAAACTCACCTCTTGAGCCTCTCTCCTGTCCATTAACAGTATATTTTAGCTCAGGCCCTCTCTTAGGGAAGAGGTCCTCGTTTGGAAATTCTGCCTGCATTGCAGCATCAACAATTGCAAGCTTACCATTATCATAAATCTTGGTCTGCTGACCATTGAAGGAAACAAAGATAAAGTTATTGCATTCTTCGTAGTAGCTAATGCAGATACCAAGAGGTGTGACCATAAGAGAATTTCTCTCAATCTTGTCATCAGTAAGGAAGGTGATGTCCTTCATAACTTCCTCACCACGAAGCGCTACACGCTCTTCAGGAAGATCAAGACATTTGGCAATTGCTTTAGTATAACCCGGAACGCAGCCACCACCACCAACTACAAACACGGCGCTAACTGCTCTGTCGCCATTTAAGGCTTTGATCTGAGCAGCAGCCTTTGCAGCCATATCGTCTACGAGAGGCTTTATGATCTTGGCAATCTCCTTGGAGGTTATTGTCTTTTCAAGGCCCATAATATCAGTATACTGAACTTTAGATTCCTTGCTGGCCTCAATCTTTATCTGATCAGCAGTATTAAAATCCACCAGACAATGATGAGCAATTGCTTCTGTAATATGGTCTCCGGCAATCGGAAGCATACCATAAGCTGTAATTGTTCCATCATCAGTTATACAAATATCGGAAGTACCGGCACCAACGTCAATAAGAGCAAGATTCAGCATCCTGAATCTGTCCGGAATAGCAATCATCATAGCTGCTATAGGCTCCAGCGTCAGATTGGCAACTGAAAGATCTGCTCTCTCACAGGCTTTGTATAGACCGTCAACGCAGTCATCTGGAAGGAATGTCGCAATAAGATCTACACCTACCTTACCAGCCTTGTGACCCTCAAGATTAGCTATCTGATAACCATCCAGATAATAGTGCATTACTGAATAGCCTACCAGATAGAACTTAACTTCATTAGAATCATCAGTCAAAAAGTCTGCATAAGCCTTTTCAACAGCCTTTGAATTAAGATTGTAAATATCCTCGTCAGTTATTTCATGATTGTCTGTGTACTCATATTCAAAAGAAGTTTTGACTGTCCTAAGTACACGACCAGCGGCTGCGATACATACATCTGTCAGCTTTATATCTGTATCAGCTTCCAAATGCTCTTTTACCACCTTAATGGTTGCGCCAACCTTGCCGATGTCATGAATCTGTCCGTCAAGCATGGCTCTTGTAGAATGCGTCTGAACGTTCTGAGCAATAACTACAAACTTGCCATCCTTCATGTAGCCTACGGTTCCCATTACATTTCGAGTTCCGATATCAAGGCCGAATACTACGTGTTCCTCACTCTGCTGTAAGCTTGCCATATACCACTAGTCCCCTCTTCATAGAATTCT
>JAZRKG010000057.1:0-30781 GCA_045646185.1 Butyrivibrio sp. | reverse complement strand
TGCAGTTATATTGCAATCAGCCACAGACTGCTCTGAATAAAGCAGCAAAAATTCTGTGCGGATTTAGTAAAACAAAGGTTTTAAATCCAGGAGAAACACAGGAAGTAACAATATTTGTACCTTTTAGCGCGCTAGCTTCTTTTGACGATTCAGGTGTTACAGGTCATAAAAACTGCTGGATTCTTGAGGAAGGTGATTTTGTATTTGAGATTGGCAATTGTATCAACAATACAATATCAGCTGGTATCTATAGAAGCCTCACTACAACTGTGATTGAAAGACTTGAAGAGGCTATGGCGCCTAAGGAAGAATTCCAGCGTTATGTATATTCCAAAGATGGATCAAAAACGCTCGAAAATGTCCCTTTAAGGACTATTGAACCAAGTGATAGAAGAAATATCAATATGCCAAAAGAAATCGCTTATACGGGCGATAAAGGCTATAAATTGGTAGATGTATACGATGGTAAGGTTCAGATGGAGGATTTCATTGCACAGCTGTCTGATGAAGACCTCATATGTATTGTACACGGAGAAGGAATGAATTCACAGAGAGTTACTCCTGGAACAGGAGGCGCTTTTGGTGGAGTATCAGACAAGCTTGTAGAATATGGTATTCCAACAGTCTGTGTATCTGATGGACCGTCAGGAATACGAATGGATTGCGGAAATACAGCATTTTCACTGCCTAATGGTGCGTGTCTTGCAAGTACTTTTAATACTGAGCTTGTGGAAGAGCTCTTTGAATATGAAGGCCTTGAGCTTAGAAAAGACCATATTGACGCCCTTCTTGGACCTGGTATCAATATTCATAGAAATCCATTAAATGGCCGTAACTTTGAATACTTCTCTGAAGACCCATTTTTGACTGGAAAAATGGCTGTGGCTCAGCTTAAGGGCATGCATAGAGCAGGAAGTACTGGTGTAATAAAGCATTTTGCCTGCAACAACCAGGAAGAACGCAGACATGACGTGGAAGCAATAGTTTCACAGAGAGCATTAAGAGAAATATACTTAAAGCCTTTTGAAATCGCGGTAAAAGAAGGCGATGCTGATATGATAATGAGTTCCTACAATCCAGTTAATGGATTCTGGACTTCAAGCAACTATGATCTATTGACAACAATCCTGAGAAAACAGTGGGGATATACAGGTATAGTAATGTCCGACTGGTGGGCAAAAGGTGCTTTCGAGAATGAGGAAGGCGACAGAAAGAATGCGGCAGCAATGATTCCTGCACAGAATGATTTGTACATGGTTGCAAAAAATCCTTCAGAAAACAGCAATGATGATAATCATGATGCCATGTATAAAGCCGGCAGGGTAAAGAGAAGTGAGTATCAGCTATGCGCAATGAACATATGCAGGTCAGTTATGGGCACACCAACATTTAGCAGATATATAGGCAGAAATAACGAGTTGGATGAAGAACTGGCAAAGCTTTCATCTGAAGAAAATGCGTTTATTCTGGACCCAATTGAGATACCGCTCGAGCCAGAAACAATAATTGGAAGCGAGATGTTTGATACAACCAAAGGAAGTAACGTTATGTTCAGGCTTGCAACTACAAAGGTTGGAAAGCTTAAGTGTTCTCTGAACTGTAAGGCCTCTAATGAAAGCCCTGAGGTTGCTCAGATTTCCTGTACAGTCTTTAACGGCGCTGCAGTACTGACTAATATTGACCTTGTGGGTAGCGAGAAGGAATGGAAGACTCAGAGCTTTGAGATTGAAAATAGTGATTTTGAGCCAAATGTATATCTGAGATTCTATTTTGGACAAAGCGGTATGGATATCAAGAATTTAAAGATTACAATGGAGTAAAATAGAGTTATTATAGATGTAATAGCAAATAAAAATTGTCATTTATTCACACGGAAAGTAGAGATACAACTGTATGAGTGTTGTTAATAAAGAGTTTCAGGAATGGGTATTAGACGATTTAAAGGACTATGAATCTATAAGCAATCCGGTTAAGGCATCATTACTGGAAAGACTTCTGGTAAAAAAGATTGATAAAGAAAAGCTACATCCTAATCCAAAAGATGAGTTTTCTGATCCGGAAATTGGGCCAAACTATGAAATTGTAAAAAAATATTTTGATGAAATTACTTTTTCTCTAACACATGTATCTGCCCCAGAAATGGAGCCTTTGATTGTTGAAAAAATGTCTGTTGGCGGATACATGATATTAAATGGCCATCATAGATGGCTGGCGGCTAAACGCTGTAATAAGCTTAAGAAGATTCCAATTGATATTGTAAATGTAAGTCAGGAAAGAGACATTATTGACGCTGTTAATCGGTCAGATAATAAGTTATGCATCTCTATTGATCTGGATGAAGTACTTATGTGCAATGGCACGGACTATCCGGCAGATAAGGAGCTTATATTTCCATTTAATACTTTTTTGCCAGGAAAAATAAGAAAAAATGCACCATATATGATCAAGGAACTTCAGAAAAAGGGCTTTGATGTATGGGTATACACCGGAAGCTACAAATCTGTTCAGTATATAGACAGATTTTTAAGGATGCATAAAATCAAAGTGCAGGGCATTATAAATGGCATGAAGACTAAAAAAGTCAGTGGAAACATGATGAATGCCTTTAAAGAAAAGTATAAAACAATTGTTCATTTGGACAATGACAGCGTTTTAATTGTTAAGCCTGAAAATAGGGAATTTGATACTTACGAACTAAATAATGGATCTGAATGGGCAAATGATACAGTAGTAAAGATTAAAGAGTGGTTGGCAGCAAACAACCAGTAAAAGAGGCTTGTATGTTTGGAAAAAACAGTGAATACAACGGCAAAATGCGAGTTTCTTTTGATCTGGATGAGGTGCTGTTTGTTTCTCCTACAGACCATAAGACAGAAAAAGAACTTATTTTTCCGCTTAATCACATATTCCAGGAACGGCTGCGCCTTGGTACAAGATATCTGATACCTGAGCTTAGAAGACAGGGGTATGAGGTATGGGTATACACGACTTCCTTTAGGACTGAGCAGTATATTCGATGGCTCTTTAGGCTATATGGAGTAAAATTTGATGGAATAGTCAATGGGCAGCGTCATAGTGAAGAGATACAGGGTAGGCATAGTTATCCAATGCCAAACAAACTACCTAATTTTTATCGCATTTCTCTTCATATCGATGACGAAGAGGTTGTTGCAACCTATGGAAAAACCTATGGTTTTGAGGTTTATCAATTAGATGCGCAGGATGATGACTGGGCAGAAAAGATAATAAATTATGCCAATATGATAAAGGCTAAAAAGAATCAGGAAGAAAAACTTCGGAATGATAATTAAAAGACCTGTAAGCAAATATGTTTACAGGCCTTTTTAGGTGATGCGCTAAAGAGCGCAAGGTTTGAGAATATAGAATATCGTGCGTTATTTCAAGCCATTATTCAGAGAAAAGAAGATCCGAATATACTGGGAATGGCCAATACTGCTCGTCAACAACTGCTTCTAATGCATCTGATGCGCTTCTTGCTTCTGCCATGTCAGCAAGAATTGTCTTATGTAAATACTGCATAGCCTTGTCAGGATCAGATGGAACCTTTGCATAATCTGCCTCAAGCTTGCTGCAGGCATCGGCCAGAGCATCAGTGAGAATTGCAGTATTTTTTGCAGTGTTTTTCTCATATTCCACAACTACGCCAGCTTCTTTAAGGGCTGCAGCTCTAGTGCAAAGCTCAGCAGTATAAGCTGATGCAGCAGGAAGAATCTGACGATGAATCATATCAATCATTGTGCGTGCTTCGATTTCAATAGTTGCGTTGTAGGTTTCAACGTGAATAGCTGCTCTTGCGCGAACTTCTTCCTCAGTATAGACGCCATTATTTACATAGAGATCTATATTCTTCTTGGAAGTATATTCAGGAAGTGCATCAGCTGTTGAAGTAAGGTTTGCAAGACCGCGTTTTTTAGCTTCTTTTACCCAAGATTCATCATAGCCATTTCCATTGAAAATGATTCTCTGATGTTCTGAAAATGTCTTTTTAATGAGCTTTCCAAGGTCCTTCTGGAAGTCTTTGCTCTTTTCAAGGATATCAGCAAATTCTTTAAGTTCCTGCGCCATAATTGTGTTAAGTGCAATGTTTGGACCTGAAATAGATTGATTAGAGCCAAGCATTCTGAACTCAAACTTATTACCAGTGAAAGCCATAGGTGACGTGCGGTTTCTGTCAGTATTGTCCTGTGGAATTGATGGAAGAACATCAATTCCGATTTTGATGGATCTTTTGCCAGAGCCTTTAAAGGACTTCCCATTAATTACGGCCTGAACTACTGCGTCAAGCTCATCTCCAAGGAAAATTGAAATAATTGCAGGAGGTGCTTCCTGCGCGCCGAGTCTGTGATCGTTTCCAGCTGATGCAACTGTACAGCGGAGTGCTTCCTGATATTCATCCACGCCCTTGATAAATGCAGCAAGGAATAAGAGGAACTGAGCATTTTCGCCTGGAGTAGAACCTGGTTTAAACAGATTTACACCTGTATCAGTTGAAAGAGACCAGTTATCATGTTTGCCTGAGCCATTTACGCCAGCAAAAGGCTTCTCGTGGAGAAGGCATACAAAACCGTGTTTGTCAGCGACTTTTTTCATGATTTCCATGGCAAGCTGGTTCTGATCACAGGCAGCGTTTGCGCCTGAGTAAATTGGTGCCATCTCATGCTGTGAAGGAGCAACTTCATTATGTTTTGTTTTTGAAAGGACGCCAACCTTCCATAGTTCTTCATCAAGCTCTTTCATGTAAGCTGAAACTCTTGGCTTTAACTGTCCAAAGTAGTGATCTTCAAGTTCCTGGCCTCTTGGTGGCTTGATTCCAAAAAGTGTACGACCTGTAAGTCTAAGGTCTTCGCGCTGATTGTAGAGAGCCTTATCTACCAAAAAATACTCCTGTTCTGGGCCAACCTGAGCGATAACGCGCTTACTCTCAGTATCTCCAAAGAGACGAAGAATACGAATTGACTGTCTGGATACTTCATCCATTGATCTAAGAAGAGGAGTCTTCTTGTCAAGTGCCTGCCCTGAATAAGAACAGAAAATAGTAGGAATGCATAATGAACTGTCTTTTATAAATGCAAAAGAAGTTGGATCCCATGATGTATAGCCTCGAGCCTCAAAAGTTGCTCTAAGACCTCCTGAAGGGAAAGAAGATGCGTCAGGCTCACCTCTGACAAGCTCTTTTCCGGAAAATTCCATTACTATTTTGCCACCATCAGCAGGTGAGATAAAGCTGTCGTGCTTTTCTGCTGTAACACCGGTCATAGGCTGAAACCAGTGTGTGTAGTGTGTTGCTCCATTTTCAACAGCCCATTGTTTCATAGCTTCGGCAATTTCATTTGCTGTAGCAAGATCGAGTGGCTGACCATTAGATACGCATTTTTTCCATGTTTTGAAAGATGCACTGGATAAGCGTTCTCTCATAGTTTCTTCGTTAAATACCAAGCTGCCAAAAAGTTCCGGTAATTTACTAGCTTTACTTTCCATAACGTGTCTCCTTTTATTGTTTTCTATTTATTGAAAAAGGCGCTAAATAGAGAAACTCTCCATTTAGCGCCTTTGCCATAACATATGATATTAAACGTTTTTTATAAAAAGAAAGAGCAGTCAGGTAGTGTACCTGCTGCTCAACCTCGTTGTTGATGTAATCGATATGAGAGATAATACGCCCTAAGTGATAAAGTTGTCAAATACTTTTTTTCACCAGATTAAAATTTTCTATGTTGACAAATTTTTTTGTCTGGGTAATAATATTCAAAAATTGTATACATGCATACTTGCAAGCGACAAAGGAGTTGCCCCATATAACCGGGCAGTTTCTTTGTCGCTTTTTATGTAAAAAATGAAAAGGAGAATTATTATGGCTAACAGGCTCTCTAAGCAGAAAGAAAGTAAAGAATACTGGCAGATGGAGCACGATGCTTGTGGTATAGGTGCGGTTGTTAATATAGATGGCCGGGAAAACTACCAGGTGCTTGACGATGCCCTTTCAATCGTCGAAAAGCTTGAGCATCGTGCAGGAAAGGATGCTACAGGAAAAGTCGGAGATGGTGTAGGAATACTACTTCAGATATCTCATGACTTTTTCAAAAAAGCCGCAAGTAAGGAAGGTATTGAATTAAAAGGTGCCAGAGACTATGGCATTGGAATGTTCTTTTTTCCACAGGAAGAGTTAAAAAGAACCTTTGCTATGCGTAGATTTAAGGTTATTATCGAAAAAAATGATATGAAATTTCTTGGATGGAGAAAAGTTCCGGTCAAACCAGAGATACTTGGCAGTGTTGCAAGGGATTGCATGCCAGCAATATATCAGTGCTTTATAGAGAGACCTGAAGGCGTAGAAAGAGGCCTGGATTTTGATAGAAAACTCTATGTATCCAGAAGGGAATTTGAGCAGGGCTCAGAAGATACTTATATAACTTCTCTGTCTTCCAGGACAATAGTTTACAAGGGTATGTTTCTTGTAAAGCAGCTTAGAGCCTTTTACGAGGATCTGCAGAGTAAGGAATATAAGTCAGCAATTGCTCTTGTTCATTCAAGATTTTCGACAAATACAACGCCTAGCTGGGAGAGAGCGCATCCATATAGATTTATAGCCCATAACGGAGAAATTAACACAATCCGAGGCAATAAGGACAGAATGCTGGCCAGAGAAGAAACAATAGTATCGCCTGTTATGGAAAATGATATTGATAAAGTATTCCCGGTTGTAAGCGCGCAGGGTTCGGATTCTGCAATGCTTGATAATACTCTGGAATTCTTGTATATGAACGGAATTGATCTGCCACTTGCTGTAATGATGACAATTCCTGAACCATGGAAGCACAATCACTTTATGAGTGAGAGTAAAAAGGACTTTTATCACTATTATGCAACAATGATGGAGCCATGGGATGGACCGGCTGCGATTCTTTTTTCTGATGGTGATATAGTTGGCGCTACCCTAGACAGAAATGGTTTAAGACCAAGCCGTTATTACATTACCGATGACAACAGACTTATCCTGTCTTCTGAAGTAGGCGTACTGGATATAGAACCTGAGCATATAGTGAAAAAATCACGACTTCAGCCAGGTAAGATACTTTTGGTAGACACTAAGGCTGGCCGCATTATAGCAGACGAAGAATGCAAAGAGTACTATGCAGGAAAGAACCCATATGGAGAATGGCTTGATGGAAATCTTCTGCACCTGCGTAATCTTAGCATTCCAAACAAAAAGATTCCAACTCATTCACAGGAAATGAGGGATAAGCTATATAAGGTATTTGGCTACAGCTACGAGGATGTAAAAGACGGAATTCTCCCAATGGCTACAAATGGTGTAGAGGCAACTGCTTCAATGGGTCACGACGTGCCACTGGCTGTTTTGTCTGAACTGAATCAGCCTCTATTTAATTATTTTAAACAGCTCTTTGCTCAGGTTACAAACCCGCCTATTGATTCACTTAGAGAGGAAATTGTTACTGATACTACTGTATATATAGGCTCTGACGGTAACTTGTTGCAGGAAAAAGGCGACAACTGCAGAGTACTGGAAATTGATCACCCGATTTTGACTGGCGTTGATCTTATGAAGATAAAGTCTTTAAACAGCCCTGGATTTAAGGCTACTGTAATATCTCTTTTATATTATAAAAATACATCGTTGGAGAAAGCGCTTGAGCAGCTACAGCTTAGTGTGGATAGAGCTTATGCCAAGGGCTACAATATTGTGATTCTCTCTGATAGGGGTGTGGATGAGACACATGTGCCAATTCCATCACTTCTTGCTGTCTCTGCAGTAGAGCAGCATTTGGTAGTAACTAAAAAGAGAACTGCTGTATCTCTTATTCTGGAAAGCGCAGAACCGAGGGATGTGCACCATATGGCAGCCCTATTGGGATTTGGTGCAAGAGCAATAAATCCATACCTTGCACATGAATGTATAGCGGAGCTTATTGATATTGGAATTCTTGATAAGGATTATCACACTGCAATTGCTGATTATAATAGCGCTGTATTGCACGGAATAGTTAAGATTGCTGCCAAAATGGGTATCTCAACGCTTCAGTCTTATCAGTCTGCTCGTATTTTTGAGGCAATTGGTCTTAGTAAAGAGCTTATTGATAAGTATTTTACAGGAACTGTCAGCAGAGTTGGCGGAATCGGAATAAAAGAAATATCTGATGGAGTGACCTTTAGGCACGATCAGGCCTTCGATCCTATGGGACTTGGAACAGACACTACACTTGATAGTGTTGGCTTCCATCAGCTTAGAAGTGGAAATGACAAAGAAGACCATTTATATAACCCTCAGACTATAATAGCTTTGCAGCAGGCAACTCAAAATGGTGATTATGCAAGGTTTAAAGAATATACAGCGCTTGTAGATAATGAGAAACCTCACACTTTGAGAGGATTACTGGAATTAACTCCACAGCAGGAATCTATTCCAATTGATGATGTAGAACCAGTAAGCGCAATTGTAAAAAGGTTTAAGACCGGTGCAATGAGCTATGGTTCAATATCAGAGGAAGCCCACGAAACCCTTGCAATTGCAATGAACAGGCTTGGTGGAAAATCAAATACAGGAGAAGGCGGCGAAAATCCAAACAGATTTGGAACAGAGAAATGCAGTGCTATTAAACAGGTTGCTTCAGGAAGATTTGGTGTTACAAGTGAATATCTCTATAATGCCAAGGAGATACAGATAAAGATGGCGCAGGGAGCAAAGCCTGGTGAAGGAGGACATCTTCCTGGTAAAAAGGTCTATCCATGGATCGCTACAAGACGATACTCAACACCTGGTGTATCACTTATATCACCACCACCACACCATGATATCTACTCCATTGAAGATCTGGCACAGCTTATCTACGATCTAAAAAATGCTAATAGAAAGGCAAGAATATCTGTAAAGCTTGTATCAGAAGCGGGTGTTGGAACTATAGCTTCCGGTGTTGCCAAAGCTGGTGCTCAGGTAATTCTTATTTCTGGCTATGATGGCGGAACAGGAGCTGCACCAAAGAGTTCGATTCATCATGCAGGACTTCCTTGGGAGCTTGGCCTTGCTGAAACACATCATACACTCATTGAAAATGGTCTTAGAGACCGTGTAATCATCGAAACTGATGGAAAACTCATGAGTGGAAGAGATGTTGCCATTGCAGCACTGCTTGGAGCAGAAGAATTTGGCTTTGCCACAGCACCACTTGTAACAATGGGTTGTATGATGATGAGAGTCTGCAATAAGGATACCTGCCCATTTGGTATAGCAACCCAGAATGCAGAGCTTCGAAAGCGCTTTAAGGGTAAGCCTGAATATGTAATGAACTTCATGAATTTCATTGCTATGGAACTTAGAGAGATCATGGCCTACCTGGGCTTTAGAACAATTGACGAAATGGTTGGAAGAGCTGACTGCCTGAAAATGAAAGATCATCAGATTACAGATAGAGCTGAAACAGTTGATTTATCAATGATAATAGATGCATCTTATGCAAAAGCAGAAAAAAGACACTTTGACCCGCAAAGAGTTTATGATTTCCACCTTGAAAATACTGTGGATGAATCAGTTCTTTTGCCAAAATTTGAAAAAGCACTAAAGACTGGTCAGCATCAGGAAGAAAGCATAAAGATCAGCAGTACTAATAGAAGCGTAGGAACAATATTTGGCTCAGAGGTTACAGCAGCCTTTGGTGAAAAGCTTTCTGAAGATACATTTGTTATTAACTGCGAAGGCGGTGGCGGTCAATCCTTTGGAGCATTTTTGCCAAAAGGGGTCACCTTAAGACTTAATGGTGATGCTAATGATGGTTTTGGAAAAGGCCTTTCAGGCGGAAAGCTTATTGTGACACCACCTCAAAAGTCAAAGTTTAAGTCCAATGAAAATATCATTATAGGTAATGTGGCTTTGTATGGTGCAACTAGTGGTAAGGCTTATATCTGCGGTGTTGCAGGAGAGCGCTTTTGCGTAAGAAACTCAGGTGCAATTGCTGTTGTTGAAGGCTGCGGAGACCATGGACTTGAATACATGACAGGCGGAAGAGCTGTAGTACTTGGCGAAACCGGTAAGAACTTTGCGGCAGGAATGAGCGGTGGTATTGCCTATGTCCTTGATATGAATCATGACCTATACAAGCGTATGAATAAGGAACTTGTAACCTCTACAGAAGTCACAGAAAAGTATGACGTATCAGAGCTTAAGGGGATATTGACTGATTATGTAAAAGAGACTGGCTCAAAGCACGGAAAAGAAATACTAAAGAATTTTGACAAGTATCTTCCACATTTCAAGAAAATAATACCTAATGATTATCAGAAGGTACTTACAGCTATCAGTAAGTATGAGGAGCAGGGTATTAAGCATGAAAATGCTGTGTTAGAAGCTTTTAATGAAATTACAAGAGCTTAACCATATTGAAAATAGTAAAGGAGACCTAAAATGGGCAAAGCAACAGGCTTTATGGAATATACAAGATGCGAAGATTCTTTAGTGAGCGTAAGCACCAGAACGGCTAATTTTAATGAATTTCATGCACATCTGGATGAAGAAGGCAGAAATAAACAGGCAGCACGCTGCATGAATTGCGGCGTTCCAATGTGCCAGTCCGCTATCAGATTAAAAGGGATGGTTACAGGATGTCCCCTTCATAACCTTATCCCTGAATGGAACGATGAAATATATAACGGGCATTATGAGCACGCTTTGGACAGATTGTTAAAGACCAGTAATTTCCCTGAGTTTACAGGAAGGGTATGCCCTGCATTATGCGAAAAAGCATGTATTTGCGGCACTGTAGAAGACCCAGTGACAATAAATAACAATGAACTTTTCCTGATAGAAAAAGGCTTTAAGGAAGGATACGTAAAGCCAAGGATTCCAGCTGTCAGAAGTGGAAAAAAGGTTGCTGTTATTGGAAGCGGTCCATCTGGCCTTGCTGTAGCAGACCAGTTAAATCATAGAGGCCATAGTGTGACAGTATTTGAAAGAGATGACAGAATAGGTGGCCTTTTAATGTATGGAATTCCTAATATGAAGCTGGAAAAAGAAGTTATATTAAGGCGCCAAAAGCTAATGGAAGCAGAAGGCGTTGTATTTAGGACCGGCGTAGACGTGGGCAACGAAAATACCGCTGCAATAAAGGGCGGGAAGGCATCTAAAGATAATTACATAACTGGCGTTACTACAAAAGAGCTTCTTGAGAAATATGATGCTATTGCTCTATGCTGCGGAGCCAAGAACCCTAGACCGCTTGCAGTTAAAGACTTTGATAAGATTGAAGGTGTTCACTACGCTGTAGATTTCCTCAAATCAACAACTAAAGCGCTTCTTGGAAGAGATGAAAAAGAAGCTATAAAAGCAATTCTTCCTGAAGCTGCGGAATACATTTCAGCAAAAGGCAAAAATGTAATCATTGTTGGTGGCGGTGATACAGGTAATGACTGTGTTGGAACCAGCATCAGACATGGCTGTAAGTCAGTGACACAGATAGAGATGATGCCGTGCCCTCCAACAGAGAGAAGCCAGTCTAATCCATGGCCTGAATGGCCAAAGGTCCTCAAAACCGACTATGGCCAGCTGGAAGCTATCGACAAATTCGGCAATGACCCACGTATTTACGAGACCACTATAAAAGATATTGTGGCAAAAAAAGGCAAGATAACAGCAGTAGTGACTGTAAAAGTAAAGTTTGAAAACGGCAAGCTGGTGGAAGTCGAAGGAACAGAGAAAACCTTAAAATGTGATCTTCTGCTTATTGCTGCAGGTTTTATCGGTGCACAAAGCTATACTGCAGATGCTTTTGGAGTGAAGCTATCACCTAGAAATACTGTAATTACAGAAGATGCTGATCATTATAAGACAAACGTTGAAAAAGTATTTACGGCAGGCGATATGCATCGTGGTCAGTCACTGGTTGTATGGGCAATTACTGAGGGAAGAGCTTGCGCCAGAGAGATTGACGAATATCTTATGGGTTATAGTGTAAAATGCTAGAAATTACACCAGATTAATAGTTTTTTTATGCAAAAATTTATATTGACATGATTTGTATTATTGTATACAATCATATCCATAGAAAAGCAAAGGCGCTTGAGAACGGATTCTCGAGCGCTTTTTTCTTTATCAAAAAATAAGTGACAGCAAAGGTGCTGAAGAAGTGAGACGTCCGCTTCATCAGCACCTTTTTTATTTAAAAATAGCTGTAAGGAGGAGTAAAAGTATGACAGAGGAAATATTAAGCGCTATAAATTCTGAAGTATATGGTGTCTGGTTTCTGATCGGAGCAGCCCTGGTGTTCTGGATGCAGGCAGGTTTTGCAATGGTAGAGGCAGGTTTTGCAAGAGCAAAAAACGCCGGAAATATTATCATGAAAAACCTTATGGACTTCTGTATTGGAACAGTAATGTTTATATTGATTGGTTTTGGTTTATTTTTAGGTGAAGATACATTGTTTGGCCTTATAGGAATGCCGAATTTTGATATTTTTAGCAACTATTCAAATTTTGATTGGTCAGGCTTCGTATTCAATCTCGTATTTTGTGCAACTACAGCAACTATCGTATCAGGTGCAATGGCAGAAAGAACAAGATTTATTTCATATTGCGTGTATTCTGCAGTTATTTCAGGTTTTATTTATCCTGTTGAAGCTCACTGGACATGGGGCGGCGGTTGGCTTGCACAGATGGGATTTCATGATTTTGCAGGTTCTAACTGTATTCATATGGTTGGTGGTATTTGCGCTCTTGTTGGTGCTTGGTTGCTTGGACCGAGAATTGGTAAGTTTAGCAAAGACGAAACAGGCAAGATTGTAAAAGTTAACGCTTTTCCTGGACATAACATTCCAATTGGTGCACTAGGCGTATTTATCTTATGGCTTGGCTGGTATGGATTTAATGGTGCTGCAGCAACAAGTCTTGAGCAGCTTGGAGATATTTTTGTTACAACAACAATTGCACCTGCGATTGCAACAGTTGTTTGTATGATTTTCACCTGGATAAAATTTGGCAAGCCAGACGTTTCAATGTGTCTGAATGCTTCTCTTGCAGGTCTTGTAGCTATTACTGCTCCATGTGATACTGTGGATGCTTTTGGTGCCATCTGCATCGGCGCAGTAGCAGGACTTTTAGTTGTATTTGGTGTATGGTTTTTGGATTACAAGCTTCGAGTAGATGATCCTGTTGGTGCAGTAGCAGTTCATATGATGAATGGTATTTGGGGAACTATTGCAGTAGGACTATTTTCAACTAATTCAGTTCCAGGATATTCCGTAGCTGATGCAGCTGGAAATGAGATGGTAGGTCTTTTCTATGGCGGCGGCTTTAAGCTTTTAGGAATACAGTTATTAGGAATGTTTGCAACAGCTGCATGGACAGTTGTAACAATTTTCATTGCTTTTTCTATAATCAAAGCAACACTTGGCCTTCGCGCTTCTGAAGAAGAAGAACTTACAGGTCTTGATATTACAGAACATGGTCTTTCATCTGCTTATGCAGGCTTCTCAATTATGGACGTAACAGGAATGGAAATGGAAGCTAATGAAAATACAGATCTTGGTGTTGCTGATTATGAAACAGCTTCACAGACACTTAAGGATGCAGCAGTTAAAGTTGTTCAGGCTTCAACATTTCCTGAAGCAGATTCTGGAATGCATAAGGTGGTTATTATTGCAAAACTCTCTCGCTATGACAAGCTTCGTAAAGCCATGAACGACCTTGGAGTAACAGGAATGACAGTAACTCAGGTTATGGGTTGCGGTATCCAGAAGGGTGCTGGTGAGATGTATAGAGGCGTAGAAATGGATGCAACTCTCCTTCCTAAGGTAAAACTGGAAATCGTTGTAAGCAAGATTCCTGTTGAAAAAGTGATTGAGGCAGCAAAGAAAGCTCTCTATACAGGCCATATAGGAGATGGCAAGATATTCGTTTATAACGTAAGCAAGGTAGTAAAGATACGTACCGGCGAAGAAGACGTAGAGGCACTTGCTGACGTTGAATAACGACAGATAATTTGGCACACTCAGGTCTATTTAGATCTGTTTATGCATATATTTTTCTCTTTGTTAAGAGTCCGAGGCATTTTTATGTCTCGGACTTAAGCTATAAATAAATTTTGGAGGTTATTATGTGCTCTATAATGGGTTTAACATCAAAAGAAATTACCAGGGAGGAGCTGCTACCATATCTGAATGAGACAATTTCAAGAGGGCCAGACATGACAAGAGTCATCGAGACACCTAGCGGTTATCTTGGTTTTCACAGACTTGCCATCATGGGCCTCTCAGAAAAAGGAATGCAGCCCTTTGAGCTTAAGGGCGATTACGTGGTATGTAACGGTGAAATATATGGTTTTAGGACTATAAGAGAGGATTTAAAGAAAAAAGGATATAGCTTTGTTTCAGATAGTGATTGTGAGATTATTTTGCCGTTGTATCATGAATACGGAACAGAAATGTTCAAAATGCTTGGAAGCGAGTTTGCTGTAATCGTTTATGATCATGAAAAAGATACCTATATTGCAGGAAGAGACCCAATCGGCATCAGACCTCTTTATTACGGATATGGAAAAGATAAAAAGATTATGTTTGCCAGTGAGCCAAAAAATCTGATTGGCTTATGCGACAAAATTATGCCATTCCCTCCAGGCCATTTCTATGAAAATGGTGAATTTGTACGTTACGAAGATTTAACAACAGTAAGTCAATACCGCACTGATGGCGTGGAGAAGGCATGCGAAGGAATTCGTGAAAAACTTATTGATTCTATAGATGCAAGGCTGGATGCTGATGCTCCTCTTGGCTTTCTACTCTCAGGAGGCCTTGATTCAAGCCTTGTGTGCGCAATCAGCGCCAAGCTTCTTGGCAAAAAAATCAGAACCTTTGCCATTGGTATGGATAAGGATGCAATTGATTTGAAATATGCCAGACAGGTAGCTGATTTCATTGGAGCAGACCATACAGAAGTATTTATGACCAGAGATGATGTTATAAAAGCCCTTCCAGAAGTAATAAAACTTCTTGGAACATGGGATATTACAACAATCAGAGCTAGCATGGGAATGTACTTATGCTGCAAGGCCATTCACGAGCAGACAGATGTCAGAGTGCTTATGACAGGTGAAATCTCCGATGAACTTTTTGGCTACAAATATACTGATTTTGCACCTGATGCAGAAGCCTTTCAGGCTGAGTCAAAAAAGAGAGTGGATGAACTTCATATGTATGACGTTCTAAGAGCAGATAGATGTATCAGCGTGAATAGCCTTGAAGCCAGAGTGCCATTTGGCGACAAAGAATTTGTCCGCTATGTAATGCAACTTGATCCTAAGATTAAGATGAATACCTATAACATGGGAAAATACCTTTTGAGACATGCTTTTGAAAAAGATAAGATTCTTCCAGAAGAAATACTATGGCGTCAAAAGGCTGCATTTTCTGACGCTGTTGGCCATAGCATGGTCGATGATCTTAAGGAGTATGCAGAGAATAAGTACAGTGATGAAGAATTTGAGACTTTGAGCGGGAAATATACCTATTGCAGACCATTTACCAAGGAAAGCCTTTTGTATAGAGAAATCTTTGAAGAGTACTATCCTGGACAGGCTGAGATGATAAAAGATTTTTGGATGCCAAACAAGGAATGGGAAGGCTGTAATGTTAACGATCCATCAGCCAGAGTGCTATCAAACTATGGTGAAAGTGGACTATAAAAAGAAAAGGTGTGCTGATAATCAGCACACCTTTCGTTTATCATAAATATTTAATTTACGACTGAATAACCGAAACCATTGCAAATAGCATCGATACGCTGCTTGTTCTTGCACATTGCACAGTCTTCTGCATTGAAGGACTTGTAATCAGGAAGGTCATAGGCATTAAACAATGTATGTACCTGGAATCCGACTACCTTTGTTGCAGCAGAAAAAATAGCAGAAATACCAGATATTTCTCCTCCATAATAAATGATGCCTTCAATGGCATGTGAAGCAGAAGTACCAGTTGTTATTGATGGAAATAGCATAAGCACATGCTTTCCGTTAATGGCAATTCGCATATTATCTCTAAAAATCATCTGACCGGCATGATCATATTCCGGGGTAACTATGTAAATAGTCTTATGACTATTCATAGAGACAATACCTGCTTTAGTTAGTTCATCAGCAAGATATGCACCGATTACCTCAGTACCATCCATACAAACTATTGTATCTACGATGGTAGATGAGATAATATCCTGGCTGAGAGCAACAGCAATGGCTCTCGCCTCATTCTGGCGGGATTTCATTGTAGTCATATCAATATAGTAGTTGATATGAGAACTAGGTGTTACAAAATGACCAGGAATAACTTTTAGATTGACATCATGAGCCTTACCGCATTGAATCTTAGTATATTTCTCCATATAAACCTCCTATAGCTTATAGCAGAAGATGATACAGTAAATAACGTTCCTTAGTGTCACCGGGTCACAAATATAATATGCAGTTCGATTTTTTATAAAATCATTTTATCATAACAAACTAATAATTGATATAAAATTAATTGTATTACACACTTAAAGTACTTTACTAAGAAAGCTTTTAAGTCTTTCGTTCTGCGGATTTGTAAAGAACAAATCTGGAGAATTTTCTTCGATAAAATCTCCGCCATCAAGGAACATAACTCTGGAAGCAACTTCCCTTGCAAAGCCCATTTCATGTGTAACAACTACCATAGTCATATTATCTTTGGCAAGGCCCTTCATAACGCCAAGAACTTCACCTACCATCTCTGGATCGAGAGCAGAAGTAGGCTCGTCAAAGAGCATTACATCAGGATTCATACAAAGAGCGCGGACTATAGCAATTCGTTGCTGCTGACCGCCGGAGAGCTGTGAAGGATAATCACCGGCTCTGTCTGCCAGACCTACCTTATTAAGAAGTTCCATGGCATACTCTCTGGCCTGAGCTTCAGGAATATTTTGCAGCTTCATTGGTGCGACAATCAGATTCTTCATGATAGTCATATGTGGAAAAAGGTTAAACTGCTGGAAAACCATACCCATTTTCTGTCTATGAATATTTATGTCTGTGTGGGGATCACATATATCAGTTCCTTCAAAGAATATATGACCATCTGTAGGTTCTTCCAGTCTGTTAAGGCAGCGTAAAAATGTTGATTTACCAGAACCTGAAGGCCCAATTACGCATACTACGTCGCCTTTATTGATATCAACTGTTATATTATTTAATACTTTTTTTCCATCAAACTCTTTAGATAGATTTTTGACACTGATTAAAGGCATATTATCGTTCACTCTTTTTCAGCCTCCTCTCAATGGATTTTTCAACTTGTGTAAGAATAAGCACTAATACCAGATAAATGGCTGCAACGGCGATATATGGCATAAATGCTGAGTATGTACGGCTTCGTATAATATCGCCGCCTTTTGTAAGATCCTCAAGGGCAATATAGCCGGCGATTGAAGTTTCCTTCATAAGTGCTATAAATTCATTACAAAGAGCAGGGATTACATTTCTAATGGCCTGTGGCATTATTATGGTCCAAATAGTCTGTCTGTAATTAAAACCGAGACTTCGACCTGCCTCTAACTGTCCCTTTGGAACAGACTGGATACCTGATCTGAATATTTCAGCCTGGTAAGCACCTGAATTAATTCCAAAAGCAATTATAGCGGTAAAGGTTTTATCAACTCGCACGCTTGCAAAAATGACAAAATATAAAATAAGAAGCTGTACAAGTACAGGTGTGCCTCTTATGACAGTAAGATATAAGCCGCAAATAGCATTTGGGATTTTGAGTTTTCCGGTGTTTTCATGGGTTGTACGGATAATGGCAACCAGAAAGCCAAGGACAATACCGATAATTGCAGCAAACAAAGTAATTTTAAGAGTGGTTGCAAGACCACGGGTCAGGTATTGCCATCTGTTATCCTCTATGAAATTGAGAATAAATTCATCCTTTAAACTTTGTAAATTCAAAAATAGCCTCCTACAATAAAAAGAGCGCTCTTAATAACTTAAGAACGCTCCGATGTTCTTAAATTAGATTTCAGGCATTAGTCAGTTGTAATATATTTTGAAACAATAGCATCAATTGTGCCATCAGCCTTAAGCTCAGCAAGAGCTGTATTGATGTCGTTTAACAGATCTGTATTATCAAGTGCTATTGCAATAGCATACTCTTCTTCAGCGTATGCGCTGTCAAGAATTTTAAGACCTTCTGTCTCCTCAACAAATACCTTTGCAGGCTCATTGTCAATGATTACAGCATCAACTTTGCCCTGTGAAAGAGCCTGAACTGCTTCCATACCTTTATTATAACGCTCTACGTTATCATCGCCAAAATCGTCTGTTGCATAAAGGTCACCAGTTGTTCCGGACTGAACACCAATAAGCTTTCCTTCTAGATCTTCAACACTTGTGATATCGGAGTCTTCAGCAACAATTACTACCTGAACAGCAGTTGCATAAGAATCAGAGAAATTTACGCTCTGCTTTCTCTCTTCAGTAACAGTCATTCCAGCCATACCAAAATCAGCTTTGCCTGATGTAACTTCAGGAATAACTGAATCAAAAGCAATATCTTCAATTTCAAGAGTGTAACCAAGCTTTTCTGCAATTGCAGCAGCAATTTCTGCATCAATACCAACGATTTCGTCATCTGCGCCATCATGATATTCATAAGGTGGGAACTCAGCATTAGTAGCCATTACTAATGTTCCCTTGCTCTCTGTAGTCTCAGCGGCCTCAGTTGAAGTCTCAGCTGTTGCAGCTTCTTCTGTGCTTCCTGTGCAGGCAACAAGGCTTGTAACCATAGCAAATGCCATAGTAATACCAATTAATTTCTTCTTCATAATAGTTTCCTCCTCTTACTTATGTATCTTTATACATATTAAAACTAAATCATGAATATATATGCAATATTATAGTACTGAAATTAATATTTACAAGAGTAAAATTAATGTTACACATTCAGAATTAAATAGAAGTCAGGAAATGCGCTGTATAAATATAAAAACTTTGAAAAAACTTGATGAAAAATATCTAAAAAAATGTCTTGTATTAATATTTTTCCTTTGCTATTATAAGGCAGTATTAATCGATATAGGTCAAATGATATGGATTTGATGTTTCTACCCGGTTGCCGTAAATTACCGGACTATCGAATATTTGATACGTATTAACTGTTTTAAATTACAACTTGTTATTAGTATCTGATTTTCGAAACGTAGAGGCAATGCTTTCTACGTTTTTTTATATCTGGGAAAACCTTTTGGATATCCTATGATTTAGAAAACATCATTTAGTGCTATCGCACATCAAAATCCCTATAATCATGACGCCTTCGGTTTGCTAAAAAGGAGAGGATAAAATGAAAAAATTCAAAAAAGTAGTGTCAGCAATTCTTGCTGCAACTATGGTAATGTCTCTTGCAGCTTGCTCAAGCGCAGAAACAGAAACTGTTAGCGATGTAAGCGAGGCTACAAGCACAGAAGCTACTGTAACTGAGACAGTTGCAGCTTCAGATGTAAAGGTTGGTTTCATTTTCTTACATGATGAAAACTCAACTTATGACTTAAACTTCATCAACGCTGCACAGGAAGCTTGTGAAGCAGCTGGTGTTGAGTACATGCTTAAGACAAATATTCCTGAAGGCCAGGAATGTTATGAAGCAGCTTGCGAACTTGCAGATGCTGGATGTGACATCGTATTTGCTGATTCTTTTGGTCATGAAGATTACATGATTGAAGCAGCTAAGGAATATCCTGATGTTCAGTTCTGCCATGCTACAGGTACAAAGGCTCATACAGAAGGTCTTGATAATTACCACAACGCATTTGCAACTATTTACGAAGGTCGTTATCTTGCAGGTATTGCTGCAGGCTTAAAGCTTAACGAGATGATCGAAAATGGCGAAATCACAGAAGATGAAGCTAAGATCGGTTATGTTGGTGCTTATACATATGCAGAAGTTATTTCTGGTTACACATCATTCTTCTTAGGTGCTCGTTCAGTGTGCCCATCAGCTACTATGGAAGTTACTTTCACAGGTTCATGGTATGATGAGACAGCTGAAAAAGAAGGTGCTAATAAGCTTATTGAAGATGGCTGTGTACTGATTTCTCAGCACGCTGATTCAATGGGTGCTCCTACAGCATGTGAGAAGGCTGGCGTTCCTGATGTTTCTTACAACGGAAGCACAGCATCAGCTTGTCCAAACACATTTATCGTTTCTTCAAGAATCGATTGGGCTCCATATTTTGCATACATCATTGATGCTGTAGCAAATGGAACAGAAATCGCAACTGACTGGGTTGGAACACTTGAGACTGGTTCTGTAGTTCTTACAGAGCTTGGTGATGCAGCTGCAGAAGGCACAGCAGAAGCTATTGCTGAAGCAGAAGCTGCTATGAAGGCTGGAACTCTTCATGTATTTGATTCAACAACATTTACTGTAAATGATGAGACTCTATCATCATACATGGCTGATGTTGATACAGATGCAGATTACACAGCTGATACAGAAGTAATCATCGATGGCTATTTTGCAGAGTCTGATGCGGACTTCCGCTCTGCTCCATACTTTGATCTTCAGATCGATGGAATATCTCTTCTTGACACAGCATATTGATATTCTTTAAAAGTGTCATTTTAGGCTGATCAATTTTAACGGGATTTAAGAAAATATAGAATAGGGGAATCTTTGATGCCAGAGATGGCTTATCAAAGATTTCCCATTTTTAGTCTAAATAGAAAGGTTGTTTATTGTGGATAACAAAGAAGTTGCCGTATCACTTCGTGGCATAACAAAGGTTTTCGGTAAAGTAGTAGCAAACAAGGATGTAAATCTGGATATTCGAAAAGGCGAGATTCTATCTCTTCTTGGAGAAAACGGTAGTGGGAAAACTACTCTCATGAATATGCTTGCAGGTATTTATTACCCTGATGCCGGTAAGATTTATATTGATGGAAAAGAGGCTGTAATACGTTCTCCAAAAGATGCTTTTGACCTGGGAATTGGTATGGTTCATCAGCATTTCAAGCTTATAGACGTATTTAATGCTACAGAGAATATAGTTCTTGGCTTAGAGGGAGAACTTAATCTAAAGGCTGCCGAAGAAAAAATCATGGATATTTGCGATAAATATGGTTTTGATATCAATATTTATAAAAAAATCTATGATATGTCTGTTTCTGAAAAGCAGACAGTTGAGATTGTAAAGGTGCTTTATAGAGGAGCTGATATTCTCATATTGGATGAGCCTACAGCTGTATTGACTCCTCAGGAGACCGAGAATCTTTTTAATGTCATGCGTAATATGAAAAAAGATGGTAAGTCCATTGTTATCATTACACATAAGCTTAATGAAGTAGAAAGCATATCTGACAGAGTTGCTGTCCTTAGACATGGTGAGTTTATTGGTGATATGAAGACCAGCGAGACCAATGCCAAAGAAATGACTGACATGATGGTTGGGCATGCTGTATCGCTTAATATTAACCGACCAGACCCGGTTGACCCAGAGCCACGTATTTCTATCGAAAATCTCACTGTAGTTGATGAGGATGGAATAACAAAGCTTGAAGACGTATCTTTTACAGCAAATACAGGTGAAATACTCGGTATTGCAGGTATTTCCGGATGCGGACAAAAAGAGCTTCTCAGAGCCATTGCAGGTCTTGAAAATGTAAAAGAAGGAAGCATCAATTATATACATGCTGACGGAAGAAAGGAAGAGCTCCTTGGTAAGACACCAAGAGAGATTTCAGAGCTTGGCGTCAAGCTGTCATTTGTTCCTGAAGACCGCCTTGGTATGGGCCTTGTAGGAAATATGAACCTTGCAGATAATATGATGCTCAGGTCATACAGAAATGGTCATTCAAGATTCTTTACAGATAAAAAAGCACCAAGAATTTTGGCAGAAAAGGTAGTTGACAAGCTTCAGGTTTCTACTCCTAGCGTAGATACACCTGTGAGAAGACTTTCAGGTGGAAATGTTCAAAAAGTTCTTGTAGGACGTGAGATCGCATCAAGACCAAAGGTTCTGCTTACAGCCTATGCTGTTCGCGGACTGGATATTAATTCTTCCTATCAGATATATGATCTTATTAACAAGCAAAAAGAGAGAGGCGCTGCAGTAATCTTTGTTGGTGAAGACCTGGATGTGTTGCTTGAACTTTGTGACAAGATTCTTGTTTTGTGTGGCGGTAAAGTAACAGGAATCGTTGATGGAAGAACTACAGACAAATACACTGTTGGTTCAATGATGACTCAGAAAGGAGAGGCTTAAGAATGGCAGTAAAGACGATAAAAGAGCCTCGTTTTCACGTAGTAAAAAGGACAGAAATTGAGACTTCAAAAGCCTGGATCATTAGAATTATAGCTATTTTGGCAGCACTTGTTGTTTGCGCGATAGTTACCATGGTATGCACAGGAGATAACCCTATTTCAATATTTGCAACTATATTTAAAGGTGCATTTGGTACACAGCGAAAGACCTGGATTACATTTCAGTATGTTGCCATTTTGCTTATCATAGCACTGGCACTTACTCCAGCCTTCAAGATGCAGTTCTGGAATATCGGGGGCGAAGGGCAGGTACTTATGGGAGGCCTTGCAGCAGCGGCATGCATGATCACTCTTGAGGATAAGCTTCCAAATGCTGTTGTGATAATACTTATGATAGTTTCTTCTCTTCTTGCAGGTGCTATCTGGGGCGTTATTCCAGCACTTTTCAAAGCTAAGTGGAATACTAACGAAACGCTTTCAACTCTTATGATGAACTATATAGCAACTCAGCTTGTTGCTTATTTTACAGTAGTATGGGAGGTTCCAAAAGGTTCTGGAAAAATTGGTATCATCAACCAGAACTCTAACATTGGATGGCTTCCAAACATAGGGAACAAGTATTTACTAAGTATTATTGTAGCTATTCTTGTTACTGTATTTATGTATATATATTTGAAATACACAAAGCACGGATACGAAATAGCAGTAGTTGGTGAAAGTCAGAATACAGCCAGATACGTAGGCATAAGTGTAGAAAAAGTAATTATAAGAACCATGATTTTATCAGGTGCTATCTGTGGCCTTGCTGGATTATTACTTGTAGGTGGCATAAACCATACAATAACCACAACAATATCCGATGGCCAGGGCTTTACAGGCGTTATGGTTTCATGGCTTGCCAAGTTCAATCCAATTGGAATGATTTTTACAAGCCTTCTCATTATCTTCATGGATAGGGGAGCAAGCGAAATATCTACAGCATTTGAGTTAAATCAGAGCTTTGCAGATATTCTGACAGGAATTATCCTGTTCTTCATTATTGGATGTGAATTCTTTATCAGATACAAAATTAATGTTCGTAAAGATACAGGAAAGGAGAATGCATAATGTTTAGTTTAGTTGCTTTTATACCACGCGCTGTTCAGCAGAGCATTCCTCTTTTACTTGGAAGTACAGGAGAGACAATCACAGAAAAGTCAGGAAACTTAAATCTTGGTATTCCTGGCGTTATGTACGTTGGTGCTATCAGTGGAGTTATAGGCTCATTTTTCTATGAGCAGTCAGTTCAGACAGGCGAATTAAACGGCTTTTTAGCTGTAATGATTCCGCTACTTTGCTCTTTAATAGGTTCACTTCTTATGGGCCTTTTATACTGCTTTTTAACAGTAACCCTTAGAGCCAATCAGAATGTTACAGGCCTTGCCATGACTACTTTTGGTATTGGCTTTGGTAATTTCTTTGGAGGTTCATTGATAAAGCTTGCAGGAGCAGATGTTCCTTCAATATCATTGTCTGCTACATCTGCTTATTTTAGCCAGACACTGCCTATTGCCTCTACAACAGGCTGGTTTGGAAAGTTATTTTTGTCCTATGGATTTCTTGCATACGTTGCAATCATAATTGCACTTGTTGCTGCTTATGTTCTGAAGAAAACAAGAGTTGGCCTTCATCTTCGTGCTGTAGGAGAAGATCCTGCGACTGCTGATGCAGCAGGAATAGATGTTACTAAATACAAATATGTATCAACATGCCTGGGATGTATGATTGCAGGCCTTGGCGGACTGTATTACGTAATGGATTATGCCTGCGGAGTATGGTCAAATGATGCATTTGGCGACAGAGGCTGGCTTGCAATAGCACTTGTTATCTTTACAATATGGAAGCCGGATGTAGGTATTCTCTCTTCAATCTTATTTGGTGGTCTGTACATTTTATACCTGTATCTTCCTTCTGGAACACATACAGAGTATAAGGAACTTTATAAGATGATTCCATACATAGTTACTTTGGTGGTACTTGTTATTACAAGTATGCGAAATAAGCGCGAAAATCAGCCGCCTAAGAGCCTTGGTACCAATTATTTCAGAGAAGAACGCTAAAACTAATTAAATAGGCAATTAATCACAAAAAACGGCAAAAGAAGGTAGGAAAATGAATTTTCTTGAAGAAAGAATTATTAAAGACGGTGTAGTAAAAGAAGGCAATATCTTAAAGGTTGACAGCTTTTTGAACCATCAGCTGGATGTAGAGCTTTTTGACCAGATGGGAAAAGAGTGGGCTGAAAGATTCAAGGATACCCAAATCAACAAGATTCTCACAATTGAGGCTTCAGGTATAGGAATTGCCTGTGTTGTAGCAAGACATTTTGGTGTCCCTGTAGTATTTGCCAAAAAGTCACACAGTGTAAATCTTGATGGTGAAATGTATACTGCAGAGGTAGAGTCTTTTACCCATAAAAACAAAAATCAGGTTATTGTCGCTAAGAAATTTCTGAGCGAAAACGACAAAGTGCTGATAATAGACGATTTCCTGGCTAATGGATGTGCTCTGCAGGGGCTCATTTCCATTATCAATCAGGCTGGTGCGTCTGTATCCGGAATAGGAATTGCTGTAGAAAAAGGATTCCAGACTGGCGGACAGATCATCAGAAATATGGGGTATCGTCTCGAATCCCTTGCAATTGTTGATGGAATGGATGCTTCTACTGGAGAAATAACCTTTAGAAAATAAAACAAATCATAAATTTTCGATAAAATTAATAAGAAAATGCGGTTTTGCGACCAAAAAGGTATTATAATTAATCCATTACAATGAAAATATTATCTGCAGCTGTTAGTTTGTTGCAGGTAATGATAAGGAGGAACATCAAATGACATATCAGGAAGCATGGATGGAAGCCGTAAAAAGAGCAAAGGAAGGCCGCATTACTGAGATTTATGTTCATAGAATTAAAAAAGAAAAAGATTGCATAGTAGTAAGCATTGATGAAGAAGTTCCTTCTAATGGCTATGTTTTTTACAGAACTGTTGAACAGATTAATCTCAAGGAGCGCGAGAATGAGCGCAAAGGAAATATTAGAGGTTCTGCTAAGCTAAAAAGTGCATAAGATTAAACAAAAATATAGGCGGAAGTCAGTAGACTTCCGCCTTTTCTATGCCCTGTAGAAGGAAATGGTCATAATCATATAATTACAAGCTCTTTACGTAGAAATCATTCTCTTTTACAAAGCCTGTTTTGTTTAAGTAAGTTTTGTGATTTATATCATTTCCTGTAAAATATAATTTTTTAATACCTTCTTCCGGAAGCTTTGAAAACAGGAAAGCACCAATAGAAAAATCTCTATATTCAGGAATTGAGTAGTCTAAATGAATATCAAAATCCGCTCCATTTTGCATACCAATCAAATAGCCTGCAGGAGTACCTTTGTGACATACTACATAGCAGGATTCTTTGCCATTGAAATCGAGTGAAACTCCCGGGAAACATTTTTTAATGTCTTCGCTGTAAGTCTTTATAGAGTATGAAATCAATGCATCAGAAATATTTGCTTTTACAAAGGCATATTCTCGAGAAGCGGTATTGCTAAGCTTGACCAGGTAATAAATATTTATGATAACGAGACATAGATTCATAATTGCAGTTGGATAAGAGTGAATAATAAAAGCATATACTGTAAAAATAACGCTTCCAATCGAATTTACAACTCTTAGCTTTACAACCGATACCATCAAAAATGATATCAGCACCAGTGCTGAACCTATATATCCAACAGCTTCAATAATCATACTTGTATCCATAATATTCTCTCCATTTATACAAAAAAGTTAGGAAACTATGTTATCAAAATTCAGTTAAATATTCAATACAGTTTTTTTACTGTCGTCAAACCAAAAAACCGATATTGTTAAACTATATATTGTTTTAATGGCGAAAAACGTTATACAATATATAGTAATTATTGGGAGGTTTGAAAAAAGTATTGACTTAGAGTTAACTCCAAGGAGTATGCTTACATGGTAGCCTAAAATTTTATTGCAGAATAAAGGAGAAAAACCGCTGTTTCACAAGGTTGTGACTGACAGCAAACAGAAATATGAGTGATAGATTAGTAAACCTGCTGATAGATTCTTTTACTAAAATACTGATACCGGGACTTACAAAGACAATTCCCCTTACGGCAATATCTTTTTCAATAGCACTTGTTATCGCTATAGTCGTTGCCATTATACAGTTTGCACATGTAAAGGTGTTATCAGAAATCGCAAGATTTTATATATGGATAATAAGAGGGACGCCTCTTTTGGTCCAGCTTTATGTAGTGTTTTTTGGGCTTCCAAACCTTGGAATCATTATTGATCCGTTTCCCTGTGCAATATTAGTTTTTTCACTTAATGAAGGAGCGTATTGCGCAGAGACTATCAGAGCTGCTCTCGAATCCGTTCCAAAGGGTCAGATGGAGGCAGGCTACTGCGTTGGCCTTAATTATTTCCAGATTATGCGCAGGATTGTGCTTCCGCAGGCAATGAGAACAGCTTTCCCACCTTTATCCAACTCCCTTATAGGAATGGTCAAGGATACCTCCCTTGCGGCCAATATCACAGTAACAGAAATGTTTATGGCTACTCAGCGAATAGTAGCAAGAACGTATGAGCCACTGGCATTATACATTGAAGTTGCTCTGATATACCTTATTTTCTGTACTGTACTAACCAGATTACAGAAAGTTGGAGAAAAGAAATTGAACAGTTTGATTGGAGCATGATATGTCAGTAATTCAGATAAAAGATATGAAAAAGTCTTTTCAGGGAAAAGAAATCCTTCATGGCATAGACTTAAGCGTTGATAAAGGTGATGTAATTGCGGTAATTGGACCATCTGGTTCAGGTAAAACAACACTTCTTAGATGCATGAATTTCCTGGAAAAAGCAGATGAAGGCACAATGATTTTTGAGAATCAGACACATGACCTTCATAAGATAAAAAATAGTGAAATAGCTAAAATTCGTCAAAAGACAGGTTTTGTATTTCAGAACTATAACCTGTTTTTGAATAAAACAGCCCTTGAAAATGTAACAGAAGGCCTTATTATTGGTCGTAAAATGAAAAAAGAACAAGCCGTTTCAATTGCAATGGATGCTTTGGGCAGAGTTGGACTTTCCGACAGAGCAGATTATAAACCCTCACAGCTCTCAGGCGGCCAACAGCAGAGAGTTGCCATAGCAAGGGCCATTGCATGCAGTCCGGATATTATATACTTTGATGAGCCTACATCTGCATTAGACCCAGAACTTATCGGCGAAGTTCTTGAAGTAATGAAAAAGCTTGCAGAAGAGGGCATGACTATGCTGGTTGTAACTCATGAGATGAGTTTTGCCAAAAACGTCAGCAATAAAGTGGTCTTCATGGAGCAGGGAAGTATCCTAAAGGATTGCTCTTCAAAGGACTTTTTTGAAAATCCTGATGATGAGCGTATAAAAACGTTCATTGCCAATATTGGAAGGTAATAGAAAGATTAAAGTGTAAGAGGAGAAGAAAATGAAGAGAAAATTATCTACAACAATCACTGCTGTTATTTTATCCGCTGCAATGCTTGCAGGCTGCAGCTCTGCAGAGACAACTGATACTCAGACTGCAGCTAATGAAAATGTATCTGAGACAGGAGCATCAGAAACTGCTGAAACTCAGGAAGATACTACTGCAGAAGCAGATCAGCTTGCCCGTATCCAGGAAAAAGGCGAGATAGTGATCGCCATGGAAGGTACATGGGCTCCTTGGACTTATCATGATGAAAACGATGAACTCGTTGGATTTGACGTAGAAGTTGGTAAGCTTATTGCTGAGAAACTTGGAGTTGAAGCTACTTTTGTTGAAGGCGAATGGGATGGACTGTTTGCAGGTCTTGATTCAGAGCGCTATGACATAATCATCAACGGAGTAGAAGTAACAGATGAGAGATCAGAAAAGTATGATTTTACTGATCCTTACTGCTACATTCACACAGCACTTATTGTAAAAGACGATAATACAGATATTACAACATTTGAGGACCTTGCAGGCAAGACTACTGCCAACAGTATCTCAAGCACATACATGCTCCTTGCAGAAGAGTATGGTGCAACTGTTCAAGGCGTAGATTCACTTGATGAGACTATTCAGATGGTACTTGCAGGCAGAGTAGATGCTACACTTAACGCTGACGTATCATTCTATGATTATATGAATGTGCATCCTGAAGCTGCTCTCAAGGTAGTTGCACTTACAGATGAAGCTTCACTTGTTTCTATTCCTACCCGCAAGGGAGACGATAGTAAGACACTTCGTGAAGCAATCAATAACGCAATTGAAGAGCTTCGTGCTGATGGCTCACTTGCAGCTGTTTCAGAAAAATATTTTGGCTCTGATATTTCAAAGGAATGATAGAGGGTATATATAGTAAAAAAGATATTTTAGGAGGGTTACAGTTATGAAGATTATGCCTGGAACTGGTGGAGACACATATGTGCCTATGGAAGATCGTATTGGAGATGAGTCAATTGTGTATTTTACAAGAGACCGCTCTCCTGAAGGCTTAAGGAAGATCTATCAGTATGTAAAAGCACCTATTTCCGGAAAAGTAGGTGTCAAGCTGCATACCGGTGAGGCTCATGGTCCTAATATTATTCCAAGACCTTGGGTAAAAGAGCTTTTTGAAAAAGATATTCCAGATGCTACGATCATTGAAACCAATACATTTTATGATGGCGACAGATATACAACAGAGAATCACCGTAAGACAATCGAAGTCAATGGCTGGACTTTTGCACCTGTAGACATCATGGATGAAGAAGGTACTGTTACACTCCCTGTAGAAGGCGGAAAATGGTTCGATAAGATGAGTCATGGCAGTCATATGTTAAATTATGATTCTATGCTTGTTCTGACCCATTTTAAAGGTCATACAATGGGTGGTTTCGGTGGCTCTAACAAGAACATCGGTATCGGATGTGCTGATGGTCGTATTGGTAAGGCATGGATACATGCAAAAGACGGTAACGACTGGGGGGTAAATACAGAAGAACTGATGGAGAAGATTACTGAGTCCACCAAGGCAACTATAGATCATTTCAAGGATCATATTACGTACATTAATGTAATGCGTAATATGTCTGTATCCTGCGACTGTGAAGGAACTCAGGCTGAGCCTGTTGTAACTCCTGATGTAGGTATACTGGCTTCAACAGATATCCTTGCTGTTGATCAGGCAAGCGTAGACCTTGTATTTGCACTTCCTGCAGAGAGCAAGGAAGCTCTTGTTGAACGCATCATCACTCGTCATGGACTTCGTCAGCTTTCATATATGAAAGAGATGAAGATGGGTAACGATAGATACAGGATCATTGATATCGACAATGGCGACGTTGAGATTACAGCCCAGCAGGCTGTTGCTGGAATTTCCGGTAAATGGACACCTGATCAATATTAAAGAGATGTGAGTAGTGAGAGAGTCAGCGGGGACGTATCAATTTGACTCATTTTGAAATAAAATGAGTCAAATTGATACGTCCCCACTGATTCGAAACTGGTTCGCATACACACTCACACAAATTCGTTTGGTTTTCTCAAAAACCCCTTGTAAAGGGCATTATAGAGTGTTACACTTTAAAAAGTGTTGTGAGTAACACGGATTAAAGAAGAAAGAACACATTAGTGTATAGGTGAAGAAATGAGCTCTGTAGTGTTTGCATAATTTAAAACTGCATAAGTATGGATATTCCTGTTTTGAACAGGATTATTTGTGTACGTTTAAATTAGATTTCACTATAAGCATTTCTTTATTTAAATACTGATGTTTGACTGATTGATTAGACCAGACTTTATATTATTTACAGGCATGTTCTTAAGTTTAGGCATACGGGCTAAAATAATTGAGAACATGATTCGGGATCAGCAAAGTAAGTAATATGGAGACATAATAGGATAAAAGTATTTATATAGTTGTGATTGTTTATTGAATCTATTTTGCGTATACAAATCGTACGCAGGATAGATTTTTTTGTTATTAAAACGGAGGATTTATGAAAAATAATAAACAAAAAACTTTGTGGACCAAAGATTTTACGATAATAACATTAGGCAGTGTTGTGTCCATGCTTGGAAATGCCCTTTCAGGCTTTGCAATGAGCCTTATGGTGCTTGATATTTCCGGCTCTACGTTTTTATATGCTATATATATTGTAATGTATACACTTCCGCAGCTTGTAATGCCTATGTTTAGTGGGGCTTTTCTGGATCGTTTTTCCAGGAAAAAAATGATATATACATTGGATTACATATCTTCATTTATGTACCTGATTATGGCAATAGTACTTGGAACAGGTTGGTTTTCGTTTCCTGTTTTTGCAATTTATTGCTTTATTCTGGGATCGGTACAAAGTGTATATATGGTGGCATATGAGAGCTTTTATCCAATGCTGATCACAGAAGGAAATTATCAAAAGGCATATTCAATTGCCAGTGTG
>JAZRKG010000056.1:0-26195 GCA_045646185.1 Butyrivibrio sp. | reverse complement strand
TATTGCTTTTATAATTTTTGAGGTGGTAACTGCTATCGCAATGATAGTAAATATAGTTTCAAGTTTTATGCCAATGGGTGTAGAGCAAAAGGAGAATAAAAAATGAAAAAGAAGTTGATGAGTGTTCTTATGGTAGGTGTTATGAGTGCTGCATTACTTGCAGGTTGCGGCAGCTCAAGTTCAAGTACAACAACTGAAACAGCTGCTGAAGCAGTATCAGTTGATACAAGCGTACTTGATGCTCTTAGAGAGCAGTATGGCAGCGATGTATTTGACGCTGATTCAAGTTATGATGAATACACAATTGTAGAATATACAATTGAGAGTGCTGGTGCTACTTTTGCAGCAACAGTATCAAGAAAGTCTGATAAGTCTGAGTATCAGGTACACTGCATGTTCTATGGTGATGAGCAGCTCACAGTATGGAACGGTAAAGAAGTTACAGAAGACAAGACAGGCTTCATGGAAACGGATACTCCTCTTATCGTAGAGGCAGCTGAAGCACAGAACATCTGGGTACCAATCAACTAATTGGTATTGCAATAGGGTGCTATAGTTTCTTTATCCTTTAAAGAAACGTTTAGACCAGGTATTTTATAGGGTATGGGATAATTTATAAAGCGGAAGGAGGCAGTCATGTCTCCTTTCGCTTGTATAAGGAAGTAAACAAATATGAAAAAATGGATTGTTAGAATATTAGGTATAATACTTGCATTAGTTTGTGTGGTAGCAATAGTTAATTACAAGACTGTTGGTTGGATATGGGATAATCTTACAGCTCCAACATATGATTTTGACGAAAACAGTGAGGATGTATGGGATGGTGGAACGTCTTATGTAGGACTTCAGTATTCTGAAATCTCTGAAAGTGACTACGTAAATCTCTATCTTCCTGATGATATAGAAAATGCGCCTCTTTTTGTACTGGTACATGGTGGCGGATTTGTAACTAATGATAATATGTCCAGGCAGGCAAGACTCATGATTAATTATTTTAGAGATAATGGATATGCAGTTGCCAGTGTCAATTACAGGCTTGCTCAGGAAGCTTTATATCCTGCAGCTATAGAGGATGTAAAGGCAGCAGTCAGATTCCTTAGAGCACATGCAGAGGAATATGGCTACGATGCAGATAATATAGCAATCTGGGGTGAAAGCGCCGGTGGTTATCTTGCTGCAATGGCTGCTTTTACAAATGATGAGGAATATAATGATCTTGAGTTTATTGATCAGGGTACGTTGGGAGATGTATCTGCTCGAGTTTCAGTACTTGTGGATTTCTATGGCATTTTTGATATGGTAGGAAAGGATGCTGATTGGGAAGAGCTTGGACTGCCTGATATAGTTTATAATATAGCCAATAACTGGGCTATGGGATACATGAAGGAAACTGGTGCTAACTCTATTGAGGAAGCATGGATGGGCAAGGACATCTCTGAAATGAGTGAAGAAGAAATAAATGCTATAACGCCTTTGTACTATCTTGAGAAAAATATAGATGAAAACAAAGAACTGTCAATTTGGATAACTCATGGAACTTCAGATATTACGGTTCCATACCTTCAGTCACAAAAACTATATGATCTTGCTACATCCCTTGGAGTAAAAAACGTTCATTTAGAGCTACTTGAAGGCTATGGACATGCAGATGACAGATGCTATAGTGATGAAGAGCTTTCGTTAATTAGTGATTTTATAAAAGAAAATCTGGATTAAAATAAAGATATCTACTTAAGCGGAGGAAGTAAACATGGCAAAGAAACAGGCTGTTAATCCATATTTACCTGGATATGAATATATACCTGATGCTGAGCCGCATATTGTTGGTGACAGGGTATATATTTATGGATCTCACGATAAATTCAATGGCACAAATTTCTGTATGGGAGACTACATCTGCTATTCTGCACCTATAGATGATTTGGGAAACTGGCGCTTTGAAGGAACTATTTTTAGAAAAGAACAGGATCCTGCAGCCAAACCAGGCAGAGTATTAAACGGTATGGCAGCTCCTGATATGGTGCAGGGTCCCGATGGAAGATTTTATCTGTATTATTTTATCGGTGGCACTGGAATGATATCAGTTGCAGTCTGCGATACTCCTGGCGGTAGCTATGATTTCTACGGCTATGTTCATTATGCAGATGAAGTACCAATTGGCAAAAAAGGTGAGCCTTTCATGTTTGATCCTGGAGTATTTATGGATGATGATGGAAGACTATACCTGTACGTTGGCTTTGGTCTAAAAGACAACCCTATTATACTTGGCGGTCATAAGCCAACTCTTGAGGGACCTATGTGCTATGAACTCGATCCAAAGGACATGCTTACAGTAAAACGAGGACCCAAGCATATTGGTGTTGCAGGAGAGAACAATTCTGAGGGCTCAGGATATGAAGGTCATGAGTTCCTTGAAGCCAGCTCAATGCGCAAATTTAATGGAACCTATTATTTTATATATAGCTCACTTCAGAGCCACGAGCTTTGCTATGCATATAGTAATAGCCCTTATAAGGACTTTAAATTTGGAGGCACGCTTGTAAGTAATGGAGATGTAGGCCTTCCTACAGTTTCCGACTTAAGTCATGCCAAAAATGATATGGGAAATACTCATGGAAGCCTAATTGAGATAGGTGGCAGATATTATGTCTTTTATCATAGGCAGACAAACAGAAAACAGTCTTCTCGTCAGGCCTGTGCAGAAGAGATACAGTTAAAAGACGGTCTTTTCTATCAGGCTGAAATGACATCCTGCGGACTTAACAATGGACCACTAGCCGGAAAAGGCGTATATCCTGCAAGAATATGTTGTAATTTGTATGGCAAAAAAGGCACCAGATTCCTGTCAATGATCAAGAGACCTTCCTTTGGTGTTCCTTTCCTTACTCAGAATAAAGGAGATTTTGATCCTGCAGAACCAGGACAAAAAGCAGCTATGTATGAGGAAGAGGGTTATGCAGAGCTGGAGGATTCAAAACCACCTGTTCAGTATGTTGCCAATGTTTGCGATGGAGCAGTAATTGGATATAAATATTTTGATCTAAGGGAAACTCTAAATATTGCTGTGAAGGTCCGCGGAAAGGCAACCGGAGTGCTGCATGTATGCGCTGCAGAAAATGGAAGTCATAAGCTTTGCAGCATAGTTATTGATTTTGATAGCAGCAAGTTTTCTGTATTTAGTGCTGATTTTAACAGAGAAAAAATAAAAGAAGCTTACGAAACTATTGAAAATAGCATAAATAAAGGCCTTCCACTTTTCCTGATATACGAAGGTGAAGGCGGCTTTGATTTTGTTAACCTGAGACTTAAGTAAGGATAACACGGATTGTTCCGTGCTTCGCACTCCCACAATCCTACGAAATATTCGGATATCGTGTGACTAACGTCCCACTTTTATCCTCATATTTCGGCGGGTCATATATATAGGGGAATTACTGCCATGGTTATAGTTCATTCCAGTCTATTGATGCTGTATCTAGTACTTTGGCTTCGCCTGCTCTTACTCTTATGCATTCATAGATGAGCTTCCAGGCATTATTTTTGCCAAGCTGTTTTACTGCCATTTCATATAAATCCTGAAAATCATTACTATCCCAGTCACGAATGGACTTTTCTTCATCATAATCAGTGGTATTGTTGTAGCCAACTGCATTATATTTAACCTGTGAATGGGTAATTTTTTTCTCTGATTTTTTTGCCTGATTAAAACCTACGATCTGTCCCATGGAAATCCTCCTGCCTGATATTCTGCTATACTTAAATTGACTGCTCTTTAGCCTTCCATGGTTCTGAACCGTCTGACGTTTTCTGATCTGCCATGATCAGATGGAATAACTATCTAAACTTTATATCGGCAGGTGTGAGATAAAAATTAGCTACCTTGTAAATGTTTTAGAAGGTAATGTTTGGCAAATGTGTAAAAATAAATACATATTAACGAAATTGTGATATACTAAGGGTTAGAAGTAACCTGATTTGGTGATGTTTTGAATGTGAGGACTAAGATATGTATATTGAAATGACCGTATTTAATGGAACAGACGCAGAGACACCGCATCTTGAGATATGCAAATTTTATGGACTTCGCTATAATAATTATGGCTTTTGCGTGCTGGAAACCAATCACAAAAATCATGATTATGTAATTCCTATGGATGAAGAGAACTACAAACGACTAGAGCTTACAGTCAGAAGCTATCTGGTAAAAGGAAATGAGTTCATTCATCTGGAGGCGCCAATATATCGTATGAAGATTGGAGGAGTTGCTTTCAATCAGGATAAAGCCAAAAAAGAATGGAAGATTAATGTGCTGAAATAATTGAGACTATCTGTCTCAAAACATATGTAAAATATAGAAAGATTTAAAAAGTCAGGCCTTATGATGATATGAGCTTGGCTTTTTTCTTTATTGAAGGTTTGTTATATGGTAAAATAGATAATGTGAATATAAGGATAAACCTACTTCTATTCACAAAGGGGGATGAAGGTTTGAGCTTTGAATACAAAATGTTTAAAGCTGCGGTAAAGGCTTCGGGTGTAAAGCGAAGTTCTATTTTGCCTACAGATGAACTGGTGGCAAAGTCAATTGCAGCACAGACTTCAAAGAAAAATAAGTTTGTATTGCCGGAAAATAACGAAGAATTCAAATTCTATGATTTCAAGGTTGTCGGCAAATATCACTGTGTAAAGATTCAAAACGCTAAAAAAGTCAGTAAGAGTGCAATACTTTATCTATATGGTGGAGGCATGCTTATGCCACCGTCTAAAAAGTATTTAAAGTATGCCTGTGACATGTGCAAAGAGACCGGCAGAGACGTATTTTTTGCATATTATCCGCTGTGTTCAACTCACAGTATTCTCACATCCGTTCAGGTTGTATTTGAAATGTACAGGATGATGCTGGAAGAGTATGAGCCATCTAAGATTGCAATATACGGATTTTCGTCAGGTGCAACTCTTGGCATGAGTATGTTATTATTTAACAATGACATTGAAGAGTCACTTCCTATGCCGGGATTATACATAGGAATTTCTCCGGACGGACTTCCTGCAGATGCAGAAGAGTACCGTCAGATGAAGCTCTTAAATGAAAAAGATATTGAAGTTGATGTAAAGAGCATGAAAGCTGTTAAAGAGCTTCTTGTTCATAACAATCCTGATGTTCCAGGGTATATGGTTGGAGATTACAGCGGCAATTACAAAGGCTTTCCGGAGAGCTTTTTGTTCTTTGGCCAGGATGAAGTGTATTTTGCCAAAGCTGAGCGTTACAAGTATGTAATGGAAAAAGCCGGAGTGCGCACGCATTTGAGAATGCGTGATGATATGTGCCATTGCTACTGCGTAAGCGTCAAATTCCCTGAGGCTATCGAGGATTACCGTGAGATTATTAAAGTGCTGAAGGTTAGCTGATAAGCCTTTTGCCAAGTGGTAAGAGATAAATGATAGAAATAGCGATAGTGGATGATGAAGATTCATACGCATCTTTGCTTAAATCGTTCATCGCTCAGTACCAGAGTGAAAGTGGAAACATGTTCCATATAACTGAATATAGAGACGGCGATGAAATCATAGCTGCATATCACTGCCAGTTTGATATTATTTTGATGGATATTCAGATGAAATTTATGGATGGAATGTCTGCTGCAGAAGAAATCAGAAAAAGAGACAGTAAGGTTCTTATCATGTTTATAACAAACATGATTGATTATGCAATCAGAGGCTATGAGGTAGACGCGCTTGATTACATCCTAAAGCCGGTAAGCTATTTTGCTTTTTCTCAAAAGTTGGACAGAGCAGTATCGAGACTGGATAAACGTACCGGACATGAGATGAGCGTGAACGTTTCGGCTGGACTAAAGAGAATTACCAGCGATACTATTTTTTATATAGAGAGCGAAGGACACAATCTTATTTTTCATACAGAAGAAGGTACATTTCAGGCCAGAGCCAAAATGAAGGACTATGAAGAGGAACTGTTGCCACATGGTTTTTTCAGAATAAATAAGGGCTACCTGGTTAATCTGAAATATGTGGACGGAGTGGAAGACGGATGCTGTGTGGTAGGAGGTGCAAGGCTTCTTATCAGCAGAGCGCGCAAAGCGGAATTTATGACTGCTATCACCAAATATATAAGTGAGTAACTTAAGGCCTGATTCCAAACCGGAACCAGGCTTTTTGGGGGTTTTTATGGAAATATATCAGGATATACCAAGAATATATACAGCAATTGCAGAATGGATGGCCTGCATGGTTTATTGCGGCGCCGTAAAAAGAAAGCTTTCAGGCTGGAAATTTGCTATTGCATCAGTTGTTTTTTTGCTTTTTCAAAGTACATTTCTTATTTTGACAAAGGATGTTGGGGAGTTCTTTTGGATTCCGTGTATGGCGTTTGCCATTTTTACCATGGGACTGTTTCTATTTGCAACCTGTGATACAGATAAGCGTGCGCTTATTTACTACCTGGTAAGTGCTTTTCTTTTGGCTGAATTTGCAGCATCTTTTGAATGGCAGCTGGCGTGCTTTGCACTGACTATTACTAAAAGTCCTGCAGCTCAGGTGATAATACTGCTTGCAACCTACGCAGTGGTATTTACAATTATTTTTTTTATGGAAAAAAACTGGTCAGAAAGTGCGGAATATTTTGAAATTAACAGGAACGAGCTTGTGGCTATTGTTATCATTGCAATTGCAATCTTTGCATTCAGTAACCTTAGCTTTATATCTCAGAATACTCCTTTTAGCGGAACCTTTAGATCAGATATATTCTATATAAGAACACTGGTGGACTTTGCTGGTGTGATCGTGATATATGCCTATAAGACACGAATCTGTGAGCTCAATGCTCATAAGGAACTCACATCTATTAACTCAATGCTCAAGGAACAGTACGACAAATATAGAAGTTATCAGTCATCCTTTGAAATGATAAATATAAAATATCATGACTTGAAGCATCAGATTGCAGGCTTAAAGGGAGAGACCAGTGATGATGCAAGGTCAAAATGGATAAGTGCCATGGAGCAGGAGCTTGAGACCTATAAGCCTGAAATGCAGACTGGAAACCATGTTCTGGATACCATTCTGTCAGGTAAGATGCTTAGCTGCAGACCTCATGATATAAAGCTTACTTGTGTTGCAGAAGGCGGACTTATTGATTTTATGCATGTCACAGATATATGTACTATATTTGGTAATGCTCTGGATAATGCCATTGAAAGTGTATCGCTGATAGATGATCCTGAGAAAAGACTGATTCACATGACAGTTTCATCTCAGAAAAATTTTGTGCTTATTCAGGTGAGCAACTATTGCGAGCAGGAACTTAATATAAAGGATGGAAATCTTATTACTACTAAAAATGATAAGAGAAATCATGGCTATGGCTTAAAGAGTATCAAATATTCTGTAGAGAAATATAAGGGAAATATGGAATATGAATTGAACAAAAACTGGTTTGAATTAAAAATCCTGATACCTAAGCGCTGAGTAATATGTAAAAAATAAATTATAAAAATAAAAAGATTTTATAAAATGCGGTGAAATGCCCACTATTACTGGGAAGAGAACGGATATTTTTGAGAAAAAATGTCCGTTTTTTTGTTTTTTTAATCTACGGTATAATGGTAAAATATAAGTGTAAAATTATTTAACTATGTTTACAGATAATTTTACAAAAACAGTTTATGACAAAAAAATGGCATTTTATGACAAAAACGGCACATGGAGTTTGTGGGTGTTAGATTATTTTTAAGAGATATGAAACCCATATCGCAGCAAATAATCTATGGCGCAAAAGCAAAGTTGCACTTGCGTATAGGAGAAAGAGGGAAAATGAAAAATCAGGAAATCATAAGTAAAATGACCCTTGAAGAGAAGGCTGCTTTCTTAAGTGGAAAGGGTGAATGGCAGACAAGAGATTATGCAAAGCATGGTATTCCATCAATATTTTGTTCAGATGGACCTCACGGTATCAGAAAACAGGCTGGTGCAGGCGATCACTTGGGACTAAATGAATCACTTCCCGCAACATGTTTTCCAACTGCTGCTACTATTGCAAACAGCTGGGATGAAGAATTGGGTGAAACTTTGGGAGATGCTCTTGGAGAAGAGGCTATGGCAGAAGGGGTAAATGTGCTCCTGGGACCTGGACTTAATATCAAGAGAAGCCCACTTTGTGGACGAAACTTTGAATATTTTTCTGAAGATCCTTATCTTGCAGGTAAGATGGCTGCATCCTACACAAGAGGTATTCAGGGCAGAGGCGTTTATTCATGCCCTAAGCATTTTGCTGTTAACAGTCAGGAAATGCGCAGAATGGCCATGAATGCAGTTGTTGATGAGAGAACACTTCGCGAGATATATCTTACAGGATTTGAAATTGCCGTTAAAGAAGGTCATGCAAAGGCGATAATGACCAGCTATAACGAAATAAATGGCACATATGCCAACGAGAATAAACATCTCTTAAAAGATATCTTAAGAGATGACTGGGGGTTTGACGGAATAGTTATTACTGACTGGGGTGCATCAAATGATCATGCTCTTGGTGTTCAGGCAGGTTCAGACCTTGAAATGCCAAATCCAGGACTGGATTCAGCAAGAGAGTTAATTGCTGCAGTAAAGAGTGGCAAGATCTCTGAAGCAGATATTGATGCAAGGGTAGAGTGCCTTTTAGATGCAGTATTGACACTTACAAAAAATGCAGAAGGTAAATCAGATAAGTTTGATGTTGAAGCTCATCATAAGCTTGCAAGAAGAGCTTCCGCAGAAAGCGCAGTTCTTTTGAAAAATGAGAATAATATACTTCCTCTTAAGCCAAAGACAAAGGTTGCCATAATTGGTGATTTTGCATTTGAGCCAAGATATCAGGGAGCAGGTTCTTCTCTTGTAAATCCTACCAAGGTAGAAAAGATTAACGAAATTGTTAATCAGTATGACTTACAGGTAATTGGAAGTAGCCGCGGATATCTTAGAACTGGTGAAGAAGATGCAGCTATGAAAAAGGAAGCAGTTGATCTTGCAGCTAAGGCTGATGTTGTACTGTTCTTCTTTGGACTTAATGAAATCAGTGAATCTGAAGGACTTGATCGTGAGCACATGAGAATTCCTCAGAATCAGATCACACTTCTTCAGGAACTGGGACAGGCCAATGCAAACCTTGTAGGAATCATTAGTGCAGGTTCAGCAATTGAGATGCCATGGCATCACTACTTCAAGGCACTTCTTCATATGTACTTAAATGGCCAGGCTGGAGCAGGAGCATCACTTGATATTCTTACAGGTGCTGCAAATCCTTCAGGAAGACTAAACGAGACAATTGTAAGACGTTTGGAAGATACACCAGCATATAGATACTATCCAAGTGCTGAACGTAATTCAGAGTATAGGGAAAGCGTATATGTAGGATATAGGTATTATGACACTTCAGATACTCCTGTGCTTTATCCATTTGGATTTGGCCTTTCCTATACAACCTTTGCTTATTCAGATCTGAAGGTTGATGACAAGGGCGTAACAGTTACAGTTAAGAACACCGGTAGCCGTGAAGGTGCGGAGGTAGTTCAGCTCTATGTATCACTTCCTGACGCCAAAGTATTCAGACCTGCCAAAGAGCTTAAAGGCTTTAAGAAGGTAAAGCTTGCTCCTGGCGAAAGCAGGGAAGTAAGAATCGACTTTGATGACAAAACATTTAGATATTGGAATGTAAAGACAAATAAATGGGAAATTGAAGACGGTAACTACGATATCAAGATTGGAAGCAGCAGTGCGGACATTAAGGTATCCGGAAGTATTCATGTGGCAGGTACTACTGAGCAGTATCCATATCACACAAACCATATGGAACACTATTACAGTGGAAAGATTCAGCAGGTTCCAGACAGTGAGTTTGAAGAACTTCTTGGTTATTCAATTCCTAGTGGAAAGTGGAGCGGACAGCTGGGACCAAATGATGCAATCTGTCAGCTGTATTATGCAAAGAGTGGTCTTGCAAGATTTGCTTACAAGAAGCTTACATCCATGAAAAAGAAATCTGAGGATGAGGGTAAGCCTGATCTGAATATTCTTTTCATTTACAATATGCCATTTAGAGCTATGGCCAAGATGACTGGCGGAGCTGTCAGCATGGATATGGTGCATGGCATTGTGGATATAGTTAATGGTCACTTCTTTGGAGGACTTGGAAAAGTCATCGGTGGCTATTTCAAAAACAGCAGTGCTAATAAGAAGTATGAAAAGAAGATTAGCTAAGCCGAAAACTTATGGCAATAGTAAAGGAGGTAATGAAAAGTGAAATTTTGGAATGACTTTGCTGATAAACATCCGGTTGCTGCAAAGTGGATCAGAGAGGGTGGCTTATTTGTTATTGTAAGTAATCTGATCACAGTGTTTAAGTACATAATCCTTCAGTTTTTACCAAAGGCATTTTCATTTATGCCTGAAACGGATTATGGATGGCCTGGTATTCCTGTTAACTTATTTGGAATTGAGTTCTTGTGGAATATCATTGGATACGACCAGGCAAGTGGTGGTATGAGATATTTCTGGGCATACATGGTTGCGATGGTAATTGGTGAATGCATCAACTTCCCAATTCAGAGAAGCTTTGTATTTAGAAGTAAAGGAAATATCTGGTATCAGGGATTGTGGTATCTGATTGCGTTTATCGTAATCACATGTATCGTTAACTCAATTAACTGCGTGTGGGTAGCGGTAGCAGGACACTTTGTTCCAGACTTCGTATACAACATCGGAACAGTAGTACTTAATGGTGGTATTTCAATGGTTATCTTCTTCTTCGTAAATAAGATTATTTTCCCTGAAGGAGAGGCTAAAAAGAACTAATAAAAGTGTTTTAAATATTTCTTTCTGACCAAAAGAAATAGTAAGGGCGCACCCGTCTGACTTAAGACGGATAACCATAAGGCAGAGAAATCTGCAACAACACAAAAGGGAGGCAACAAAATATGTTAGCAATTAACTGGGATGACGTCGTTAACGTCTTAACGACAATTAGACCGTATCTGATTGCAATAGGAATCATACTTGCAGTATGGCTTGTAATCACTATAGCGGTAATGAAGCTGAAGAATCCTCTTAAGAGAAGGATCAGAGGCGGAGCACTTGTTGCTATGCTTGTTGGTATAGCTATCAGTGTTAACCTGATTTGTACAGGTCCTATGAGCACAATGCTTGACCTTGTATCAGGTAGTGGTACTATTTCAGATTCAACATCTGACGAAGCAAAGGATCTTGCGGTAGAAATCGCTGAAGAAGGTATTGCTCTTCTTGAAAACGATGACAATATTCTTCCTTTGGCATCAGGTACAAAGCTTAATGTCTTTGGCTGGGCCTCAACTAATCCAATTCTTGGTGGTGCAGGATCAGGTGCCCTTAACGATGCTTATGACACAGTTTCTATTCTTCAGTCACTTGCTGATGCAGGAATTGAGACAAACTCAGAGCTTTCAGATTTCTATACAAATTATAAAGCTGACAGACCAGAAGTTGGTATGTGGGCACAGGATTGGACACTTCCTGAACCAAACGTATCTCTTTATACAGATGAGCTTATTGCAAATGCAAAAGAGTTTTCTGACACAGCTATGATCGTTATCAGCCGTTCAGGCGGTGAAGGTGCTGACCTTCCAAATGATATGATGGCAGTTATCGATGGCACATATCAGGATGGAACAACATATACAGCAGCTACATATGATGACACTCTCAATGATGGAAATGACTGGGATGAAGGTGACCACTATCTTCAGTTATCAAATCGTGAAGAGGAAATGATTGAACTTGTATGTTCAAACTTTGATAATGTAATCCTTGTTTACAATGGTGCAAATGCATTCGAGCTTGGATTCGTTGAAGATTATTCACAGATAAAAGGTGTTCTGTGGGCAGCAGGCCAAGGACACGTTGGTATGACAGCACTTGGTGAAATCGTAACAGGTGAAGTAAATCCATCTGCTAAGCTCATTGATACATATGTATATGAGCTTGAGGATACACCTTGGTGGAACAATTTTGGTGACTTTAACTACACCAATATGGATGATTTCAAGTATGTATCAACTAACTTTATTACAGGCGCTGAATCAACATCTTATGTATCATTCATTGATTATGTAGAAAGTATTTATGTAGGTTACAAGTTCTATGAGACAGCAGCAGTTGAAGGTCTCATTGATTATGACAAGACAGTTCAGTATCCATTTGGTTATGGACTTTCTTACACAACATTCGAGCAGACAATGGGAGAAATCACAGAGTCTGACGGAACAATCTCATTTGATGTAACAGTAACTAACACAGGTAGTGTAGCAGGTAAGGATGTAGTAGAAGTTTATTACAACCCTCCATACACAAATGGCGGTATAGAAAAGGCTTCTGCAAACCTTGTACAGTTTGAGAAGACATCACTCCTTGAGCCTGGCGCATCTGAGACAATCACAATCACATTTGATGTTGAGGATATGGCATCTTATGATGACCTTGGCGTAGGCGGATATGTTCTTGAAGCTGGTGACTATGAAATTTCAATCAATACAGATTCACACAACATTATCGATTCCAAGACATATACTGTAGCTTCTACAATTGAGTATACAGGTGACAATGGAAGAGAAAGTGATGAAGTAACAGCTACTAACCAGTTCGATTATGCAAGAGGAGATATTGAGTACTTATCAAGAGCAGATGGATTTGCAAACTATGATAAGGCTACAGCAGCTCCTACAAGCTATGAGATGAGTGCTGAATCAAAGGCTTCTTTCTATAATATCAGTAACTACCTGACAGCAGAAGCAACTGCAGCTGATGAAGATCCTGATGCAGAAGCTATTACAACAGGTGCTGACAATGGCCTTGAGCTTATGGATATGGTTGGCCTTGATAAGGATGATCCACAGTGGGATACATTTATGGATCAGCTTACACTTGATGATATGAATGCAATCATATCTCTTGGTGGATATCAGACAAACTCAGTTGATAGTATTGGTAAGGTTCGTACAAATGACTGTGATGGACCTGCTTCTATCAACAACAACTTTACAGGCGTTGGTTCAATCGGATTCCCAGTAGGTGTTGTTATTGCAGCTACATGGAATAAGGATCTTGCACATGACTTTGGTGCAAGTATTGGTAAGATGGCAAATGAAATGGATGTATCTGGATGGTATGCACCAGCTATGAATATCCACAGAACAGCATTTGCGGGACGTAACTTTGAGTATTATTCAGAAGATGGTGTTATTTCCGGTTATATTGCAGCTAATGCAGTTGCAGGTGCACAGGAACAGGGCGTATACGCTTACATGAAACACTTTGCACTTAATGATCAGGAAGGTAACCGTTGCGATATGCTCTGCACATGGTCAACAGAGCAGGCTATTCGTGAAATCTACTTGAAGCCTTTCGAGAAGTGTGTTAAGGACGCTGGCTGCCTTGCAGTTATGAGTTCATTTAACTATATTGGTAACCGTTGGGCAGGTGGATGTTCAGAGCTTCTTCAGACAGTACTTCGTGATGAGTGGGGATTTGAAGGCTTTGTAGAGACTGACTACTTTGGTGTATATGGTTACATGTCAGCAGATCAGGCTATTAGAAATGGTACAGATCTTATGCTTGTAAACTATTCAACAGCTACAAATGATGTACAGTTCCGTGATACAAACGGTGCTCAGCAGGCTATGAGAACAGCTGCAAAGAATGTTCTTTATGTAGTTGCTAACAGCCGTGCATATTACGAAGAGAACTACAATCCAGGAATGGCATCATGGAAGATCATTATGATCCTTGCTGATGTAGTAGTTGGCGCTCTTTGCTGCTTCATTCTTTATAACACTTTCATCAAAAAGAGAGAAAATGAAGTAAAGGTAGAAGCTCAGGCAGAGAATAAGACTGAATAAATGAATTAAGAAGGGGCCTTGCACTAGCTATTAGTGTAAGGCCCTTTTTTGATGTAAAAATTCCTGAAATGCGGTAAAATAGAAGAAAGAGAAGGGAAAGGAATTGATGCAATATTGGGGAATTGCATCAGAAGATTGTTATGGGTATTGAGGAAATAAAAGTTTTTTTGGAGAGTACCAATGACATTGCAGTTGCGATCAGACTTGTCATGGCTACTCTTTTTGGCAGCCTTATTGGCTGGGAAAGAATTGTTAAGAGACATAGCGCAGGTATTAAGACCTTTGCTCTGGTAAGTCTTGGCTCAGCAGTAGCCACAGCACTTAACATTTACCTTGCTATGATTCCGGGACTGGAGGCTGATGTCAGCCGTATCCCTGCCGGAGTAGTAAGTGGAATAGGCTTCCTTGGAGCTGGAACTATCCTGGTTACTGGAAGAAAACAGATTAAGGGACTTACAACAGCAGCTTCACTGTGGGTTGCTTCCTGCATGGGAATGGCAATTGGTGCAGGCTACATTACAATAGGTATTACCTGCTTTGTACTGGTTATGATTGCCAATGTAGTACTTATGAGGCTTAGCCAGAGAGTTGAGGAACATAGTCCATATATGAGTATCTATGTTGAAGTGGATAAAGCTCATGGCGTTCCAAGACTTATGCAGGCTCTAGCAGAGGCAGGCTGCAAGGTGAGCAGTATGACCAAGACTAAGGAAAAGACGATCCAGTCAGCAGACACAGCTCTTATGATAGATCTTGATCTGGAGCACCACAGAAAACATCAGGAAATAATGGCTATGCTAAATAGCCTTGAATTTGTGAATTACGTGGAAGAAGTATAAATAAAATAAAGTATTAGTATGGGTTAGCGGGCTTATGAGCTTTTTAGGAGCAAAATAAGACCCGCTATTTTTGACCTCGGATATGTCTGAAAATAGGTAAGTATCGGCTGAAAATAAAATACGATATTCTATTTATAATAAATGCGTAATTTAGAAAAATTAAGCTAATATTCAGACTTTTTTAAAAAATAATATGATAAAATATAACTAATTTCAGGGCGTTCTTAATACCTTGGCCAGGGGAACCAAAAAGAATGAACTAAAAAAGTTATGACATTTGATAGTGTCAAAATAAGAAAAAATTAAGCCGATGAACAGGCAGAGGGTAAAATTATGAAAAAGAAAGTATTGATGGGGCTATGTGCTGTACTGGCAACAGCTTCAATTGTTACAGGATGCGGAGCATCAAGTTCTTCTGATAATTATAGCGCAACTAGTTATGAAAACACTGCGTTAACCACAGATTCCTATAGTGATTCTTCATATCTTTATGATTCATATGAAACAGAAAGTGCATCTGAATATTCTGAGGAGAGCACAGAAACAGCAAGTCCTGAGGTAGATGAGAGTAATACCAAGAGTTCTCATAAGCTTATTACAACAATGAATCTCAATGCTGAGACCTTTGATCTTAATGCATTGATGACAAATATTGAAACAAAAGTTGATGAGATGGGCGGATATATTGAGAGCAGCGATGTAAATATGGATACTAACAGCTATAGTTATTATCGCTCGACCGGAACCGGCTATTACGTAAGTAATACAGCATATCTTACAATCAGAATTCCTGAGAATAAGCTGGACAGTTTTATCAGCGATTTTGCAGAGCAGTCCAATATCACTTACAAAAGCTCATCAGTTGAAGATGTTACATTAAAATATACAGATGTTGAAACAAGAATTAAGTCACTTAGAACAGAAGAAGAACGCCTTTTAGAATTCATGGAAAAGGCTGAGACAATAGAAGATATGATGTCTGTAGAAGACAGACTCACAGAAGTTCAGTACGAGCTTCAGAGCTATGAGGCACAGCTTCGAGTTCTTGATAACAAGGTAAATTATGCTACACTGTATCTGAACCTTTCAGAAGTAGCTGAGTATTCAGTTGTTGAAGAAAATCCAAGAGACGGATTCCTTGAAAGAATAGTAGATGGATTTGTAGATAATTCAATTGCGGTATTTAATGGCTTCAAAGAAGTCGTTATCTGGCTTATCAGTAGCCTTCCAATAATATTTGTTTGGGCTATTTTTCTGGGAATTCTTGCTCTTATTATTAAAAGAGTTAATAAAAAGAGGAAAAAAAATGAAGCTACTGCTAGTGGAGGACGAAACATCAATGGCCAGGGCTCTACAGGAAATCCTTACCAGGGAGGCGTATGATGTTACGGCTGTTTACGATGGCGAATCGGCATTAACAGAAATTTTAACAGACCTTTATGATGTAGTTGTTCTTGATGTGATGCTTCCTAAAATGTCTGGAATTGAAGTTGCAAGGAAGGCTCGCTCACAGGGTATAAAGACACCGATACTTATGCTTACAGCCATGAATGAGCTGGATGATAAGGTTAACGGACTTGATAGCGGTGCAGATGATTATCTGACAAAGCCTTTTTTGTCAAAAGAGTTATTGGCAAGGCTCAGGGCTCTTTGCAGAAGAGGTGTGCAGTCAACGGATGGAAGTCTTACAGCAGGCGATCTGACGCTGGATGTTCAAGGCTGCAGCTTGTCCTGCAGCAAAAGTGGTCAAAGCGTAAGACTAAGCGAAAAAGAGCTAAGGATTATGGAATACCTTATCAGCAATCAGGAACAGATAGTTTCCAGGGAACAGATTGCTACCAAAATCTGGGGCTATGAGAGCGAAGCTGAGTACAACAATGTGGAAGTCTATATATCTTTTACCAGAAAAAAACTTGCATTTATCGGCACGGAAATGGAGATAAAGGCAGTAAGAGGACTGGGGTATCAGATAAAGAAAAAGGGATGAAACGCATCTAAGGGAAATTCGAATGTTTAAGAAAACACGAATTAAAATAATGATTTTCATAACGACAACGGTAATGCTCCTGCTGGCAGGCACAGTGGGGGCAATATCGTTGTCGTCTTATATTGAAGAATACAATCAGACGGCAGGCCCGGGGCAGGGCGGCCTGATAACCCTTTTTGAATATGATACCAAAACTGATTTTGAGTATCCTTCCGAAACAGATGACACCACTCAGCCACCGTCATATAAGGAAGACATGGTGGATGCAAACAGAGAGGATATTGAGCTTCAGCTATCTGTAATTAAAAGATTTGTAAGAGTTATGATTAGAAATACTTTCAGGATAGGAATAGTAATTGTAATCATAGTTTTTATTCTTTCATATTTTATCTCTGGTTGGATAATAAAGCCGTTGGAAGAAAGCTATAAGAGGCAGAAACAGTTTATTTCCGATGCTGGTCATGAGTTGAAAACACCGGTGGCTGCAATTGAAGCTAACGCTGAGCTTTTGCAGGGAGATGTAGGAGAAAATAAATGGCTTGAAAATATCCGCTATGAAAGCACCAGAATGACAGAGCTTATCAGGCAGATGCTGGATCTTGCCAGGACCGAATCTGTAGCTCCTGTAAAAGAAGAAATGAATTTAAGCCGGATTGTAATGGGAAGTGTACTGCCTTATGAAGGTATAGCTTTTGAAAAAGGCTATGAGATTATTGCTGACATTGAAGAGGATATATCTTTTACCGGTGATAAGGGACAAATGCAGCAGCTATCTGAGATTCTTTTGGATAATGCAATCGACCATGCTGCCGGAGAGGGCAGCATCAGGATCAGCCTGCATAAGGAAGGCGGCAGTGTGCTTTTAAGTGTTAGTAATCCTGGAGAAGAAATTTCAAAAGAGGATGCGGTTAACTTGTTTGAACGTTTCTACAGGGCGGACAAAGCACATAGTGCAAATGGCCACTACGGCCTGGGGCTTGCTATTGCAAAGGCGATTGTTGTAGCCCACAAGGGGACTATAAATGTACAAAGTGAAAATGGGGAAAATGTTTTTGTTGTAAAGCTGTAAATGGCTTTGGGAGGGAGTAGCAGAAATTTTTTGATTATAGTTTTGCCAGACTTTATTTTTCTTTAAGAAATCTTCAATATAACTTCAATCTTCATGTAGATAATGTTGTTAAAAGGTGATTGGCGGATGCCTGATTGTTTGGAATACCCCCTATATTCCTGTATACAAAAAGGCATCTTGTTAAATAAAAATGGAGGCAAAAATGAACAGAAAAAGATTTTTGGCACTTATGACAGCTACCGCACTTTCTGCATCTATGATCGGATGTGCAGACACAACAACTACGACAACAGACACTACTCAGACTGTAGAAGAGACAGCGGAAGCTGAAACTACAACAACTGAGGAAGAAACAGAAACAGCAGAGACCGAAGAAGAAAGCAGCGAAGAGGCAACATCTTCACTGGAAGCTACTTCAGAAGAGGAAAGAGCTTATATTGAAGAGACTCTTAACCTTGCAAATAATGAAGAGGTTACCTGGACCTATGATTCAGATGCGGATGCCTGGATCATGAGTATAGTAACAGCAGTTGCATACGCTGAGATTGAAGATGAAGAAGGCGTATCTGTTTGTATCCCTGGAGCGTATATTACAGGCATTGACACAGACGGCGACGGAGTAGCTGATGTTACAGCTGATACCTATACAGAAGAGGTTCACGGTCAGCTGGTAATTGACTACGAAGCAGAGGTTACAAGCTCTAATGGACAGGTATATACAGCTTCTACAGCTCCAGTTATCTTAAATACAGGTGCTGCAGGTTATAGCTCATCTACTAATACTACAGCAGCTACAACCTATGCTTCAGAAGGATATATCAACGTATCCTGCGGTAACAGAGGAAAGAATGATACAGCAACAGATGAAGACGGAAATGAGTATTACACAGGTGATGCTCCATCCTGTCTTGTAGACCAGAAGGCTGTTGCAAGATTCGTAAGATATAATATCCTGCTTGGTAATCTTCCAGGAAGTACAGAGTACTGGGTATCAACAGGAGGAAGTGGCGGTGGAGCTCACGCTACAATGTTTGCAGCTACTTCAAACAGCTCAGACTTCTATGATTATCAGATTGAAGTTGGTGCTGTAGGTGTATATGTAAATGAAGATGGTACATATGATACAACTGTTACAATTGACGGAGTTGAGTATGATCTTTCAGACGGTGCCTGGGGTGCTGTAGCATATTCACCAATTACATCACTTTATGAAGCTGATATGGCTATGGCATTTGAGTACTATATGGATGTTGATTATGACTTCAATACTTCTTTCCAGGAGCAAATGGCCAAATATCTCTCAGAAGAGTACATGGAGTATATCAATTCTCAGAACCTGTCAGTTAATGAAGCAGACGTTGAACTTGATATCAATGGCGATGGTGATATGGATGATACTATCGACCTTTACATCGAATATGATGAAGAAAAATACGCTGATACAAACGGCTATGGTGGAACTTATGTAGATTTCTATCTCGCTGAGTTTATTTCAAATCTTCAGTGGTACCTTGATAACCTTGATTATGCAGAAGGCTGGACATGGTTTGATGAAGATGGTAATGCCCTTAGCGATGAAGAAGTAGCAGCCATGACTTCAGAAGATAAAGCAACTGCATTTATCGAAGGAAGATATGCAAAGAGTAGCTCATCTTCAGATGGCATGGGTGGCCCTGGCGGCGGAATGGGCGGCCCTGGCGGAGATATGACAGGTGAGATGCCTGATGGTATGACAGGTGGTCCTGGTGGAGATATGTCAGCTGATGGAGAGACAGAAGAAACAACAGATAGCGAAGACAGAAGCTTTGCTAATTCTGACGTAGCAGCTAACTCAGCTGGTGATACAATGGATGTTGGTACACCTGATGAAGGCACAACACAGTCTTCCGGTAGTACAACAGACTCTTCTAACTATTCAACCTATGAAGAAATGCTTGCTTCTTATCAGGAAGATGTAGCAGAAGTATATGAAGGCGATGAATACGGCAACGTAATAGTAGAGCTTTACAACCCACTTAACTACATTGGCGATGATGACGGAGATGATCCTGTATGGATCAGAATGGTTTGCGGTGCATCTGAAGGTGATATATCAATGTTTAGTTCACTTAACCTGCAGCTTGCTTTCCTTTCATCAGGAGTAGATGCAACTATTGAATGGCAGTGGGATGGTGGACATGTACCATCAGAGGTACTTGGTGAGTCACTTGCACTTACAGTTGATACAATGTATGGCGAATATGTAGAAGGTGCTGTAAAGATTACAAAGGCTGAAGCTGAGACTCAGACAGAAAATGGTGATGCTGAGGAACCTACAGGAACAGATATTAGTAGTTGGGTTAATTATGAAGATACATCAGCAGTATCCTTCAGTCTTGCTGATGCAGTAAGTTACAGAACAGCTGGAGCAAGCAAAGCTACACCTGGATTCGACGTAATTGATTATGGTCAGGAAGATTACGTATTTGGTGATTCAGACAGCGATGCAAGACACTGGAGCATTTGGGTACTGAAGGTACTTGAAGAGCACCAGGATGAGCTCGAGGAACTCTTCAATAGTGGAGAATAATCGAAGCCATCAAATAGACCATTTCTAGTATTTTTGACACAAAGTGGCAAAAATAGATAAGTTTTTCCTTAGTGTTTTTAATAGGCACCCATGTAGGTTCTCACCTGCATGGGTGCCACTTTTTGGCTTTTGAGAATGAGTTTCCTGATAAAAGTTGTGTACAAAGTGCTGAGAAAAAATGAAAAAATATGAGTTTTGTTGTGTAGTTTTACTTGAATATTGAATTGCCTTCATGTAAAATTTAGATTGTTACGGAAACGTTTCCGATAGCTCTTATAACAATTTAATAGGGAGGTTTTATAAAAGATGGGGAAATCTAAAACTTATCGAAAGACAGTAGCCACAGCACTTCTGGGTAGTCTGGTTTTCACGGCAGGTTTAAGTGGGGTATTGCCGGTAGAAGGACTATCTATTGATGCACAGGCTGCTTTTCCAAGGCAGAACCAGAGGGTAGTTAATACTGCTTCCTGGCAGAATCAAAAGACTGGTAATAATCAGAACCAGAATCAGAACAAAAATCAGAATCAAAACCAAAACAAGAATCAGAACCAGAATCAAAAAAACAATACAAATGATCAGTATGGCCTTGAAGAAGACGTTCAGGATGGTGTAATCCTGCATGCATGGGACTGGTCTTTTGCCAACATTACAGCAAACATGCAGAATATAGCAGAGGCAGGCTATTCTGCAGTTCAGACTTCACCTGTTCAGCCTTACAAACAGGCAGCAGATGAGGGAAATGAGACAAACGAGACCTGGTGGCTGTTTTATCAGCCAATAGATTTCGAAGTAGCCGATGAAGAGGGAGAAAATCTTCTTGGAACAGAAGAGGAATTCAAGGCTATGTGCCGCGAGGCAGATAAATATGGAATCAAAATTATCGTAGATGTTGTAGCCAACCATGTTGCAGCAGACAGAGACGGATCAAGCGGATACGATGAATCTATAGCAGAATTTCTCAAGAATGAGGAGTTCTATCATGACATGACATTCCCTGCAATTGATTATAGCGATCGTTACCAGATCATTTGCAACTCAATGGGAACAGCACCAAACACATTGCCTGATTTAAATACAGAGAATGAAGAGCTTCAGGCGTATATTTTAGATTTCTTAAAAGAGTGTATCGATGATGGGGCAGATGGCTTCAGATTTGATGCAGCAAAGCATATTGGAGTACCAGCAGATGGCGAAGAATATACATTTTTCCCAAATGTAGTTAACGCAGCTAAGGAGTATTACGTAACAAAGGCTGACAGAACAGCCAGCAGTCTGTATTGCTATGGTGAAATCTTAGATCAGCCAGGCGGTGATATAACAGCCAGCGACTACACTCCTTATGTAAAGGTTACAGACAATGGAAGTAGTGCAGCAGTCAGAAATGGCGTAGTATCACACAGCGCATCCAGTGCAGCACTTACAACCTATTACAAAAATGTCGATGCTGACAACGTGGTTCTTTGGGCTGAGTCTCACGATGAGTATCAGAACGAAGGCGGCGCATCAACAAGCGTTTCAAGCTCTGATATAAACAAGACATGGGCTATTGTTGCTTCAAGAAGCGATGCAACAGCTCTCTATTATGCAAGAACAGATGGCTATAGAGGCGGAAACATCGGTGAAATTGGCGATTATGAATGGATGAGTGAGGAAGTAAGTGCAGTAAATGATTTCCACAACTATTTTACTGGCACAAGTGAGTATCTTTCATACTCAGACTCTTTTGTCATGAATGAAAGAGGAAGTCAGGGTGTCGTAATCGTAAATGTAAACGGCGAGGAAGCAGATGTAAGTCTGACAACACATGCTATTCTTAATGGCGTTTATGTGGATCAGGTAACAGGAAATAAGTTTGAGGTTAAAGACGGCGTTATAAGTGGACACATTGGAGATACAGGTATTGCCGTTATCTACAATCCTAATGAAGAGCTGAATCCTGGTGTAAGCATTTCAGATCAGGGCAGTGTTTTCTATGATGAGACAATAGACGTTACTATCGGCCTGAACTACGCTGAGTATGGTACATACAGTATTGATGGCAGCGATCCTGTTAAATATACTACTGAGACAACAATTACACTTGGTGAAGGTGTAGATTATGATACAGACATCGTTCTGACACTTACTGCTTATAGAGGAAGAAAATCTGTAAGTGTAAGCTATACTTTCTCAAAGACCGCATGGGTTGACAACATTGCTTATCTGCAGGTTCCAGACGGATGGGGAACAGAGCATCTGTACACATATATCTATAGCTCATCTTCAGGCGAGTATTCTTCATGGCCTGGTGAAGAGATGGAATATGATGAGGAAACAGGTCTTTATAAGCTGGTACTTCCTAAGGGACTGGAAGATGCAGGCGTAATCTTCTCAGATGGAGAAGGCAATCAGTATCCTCTTTATAACGAAGGCTTCTGCGAGTTTGAAGAAAACGGCGCATATATTCTTGATAAGACCTTTGTTTGGAGAAAATATACTAACGAAGTAGTTACAGAATACACAGTTTACTTTAAGAACAGTGGCAACTGGGATGAAGTATATGCATATATGTGGGCTGACAGCGGAGATAATAACGCTGAGTGGCCTGGTGAAAGCATGGAACTTATTGATGCTGACCTTAAGCTTTATGGAATTACAGTAACTGTAAGTGACGGCTATTCACATATTATTTTCAACAATAACAATGGAACACAGACTTCTAACCTTGATCTGCCTGGATATAATGCTCTGTTTACTATGGGCGAAGAAGGCGGTTGGAGCGACTATGAAGGTGATGAGACTGAAGGCAGAGTAGTTTACTTCAAGAATACTCAGGACTGGTCTGAAGTTTATGCTTATACCTGGAACAGTGCAGGTGCCGGAAGCAATGCATCATGGCCAGGAGAGGCAATGGAAGTTTATGATTCATCTAACAGCATTTATAAAATAGTATTTAGCAGCGATATCGATTTTGACAAGATTATCTTTAATAACAATGACGGAACTCAGACAAGTGATTTGGACTTCCCTGATGGAACTCCTTTATACACCTTTGGTTCATCTGATAAGTGGTCAGAGTATACCTATACAGGCTCTGAGAGCACAGATAGTGAGGATACAGATGCAGAGGACACAGACACTGAGGATACCGAGGCTGAGGAAGAGTACACTATCGTTGAAGAGTGGGGCAACCGCTACTGCGAGGACAAGGATGGAAACAGAGTAACAGGTCTTGTAGAAGTAGCTGGCAATCTGTACTACTTTAATGAAGGCGGACTTATGCAGTATGGTCTCTGGTTTGTAGATGGACTTGCTCATTATTTTGGCGAGGATGGAAAAGCATTAAAGAGCCAGTTCCTGACACCTTACTATGATACTTATTACTTCGATGCTGATGGTCACGGACATGTGGGCTGGCTTGAAGTAGATGGTGAGAAGTACTATTTTGACCAGACAGGAACAATGCTTAAGGGCCTTCAGACAATTGACGGTGTTACATATCTGTTTGACAGAAATGACGGCGGAAAGATGGTTAGAGGTAAAATGGCCAAAGACTGGTGGGGCGATCATTATTTTGACGAAAACGGTGTAATGCAGACAGGCTTTGTAACAGTCGATGATCGTACTTATTACTTTAACTCAAATGGCGATATGCAGTATGGCTGGCAGGATATCGACGGAGCAACATACTTTTTCAAGGAAGACGGAACCATGGCAACAGGTACAACATTTGTATACTGGAGAAACTATGAGTTTGGTGAGGATGGCAGGCTTCTGGAAGCTGAGAACGCAGGCTGAGTAAAAATATAAGTTGAGAAATATCGGTATTTCGTTTAAAATAGAATAGTGAAGTAATATTTCTTTCTATAACTATGTTCTTTAGTAGTCAGTAAGGAGGCGCAAGATGTTAGCGACATTGATACCTTTATTCGATGACAAGATGGAAGTATGTTCTTATTCTATTTTTGCCCAAAAAGAGAATTATTTGCTGCGTCCTACTCTGCAAAGTACTGGAAAATATGACAATGCAGGTAATGTGGTAGGTCTTGAAATCGTAGACAGCGTTGGTACAGAGGCGCTATCCGGCAACAAAGAATTATTTATAGAAATGAACGAAATATCAATTTATGTGGATCTGGACAGTCAGTGCCATGCAGAACACAGCAGACTGGTGCTGCTGATCGGACCAAACATAAAGCCAACACCTGAGAACGTAGCAAGACTTAAGGAGTTAAAAGACCAGGGTTACAAGTTTGCTATGAGAAAGCTTCAGGTAAATCAGTTTGAGGAATATAAGGAAATACTTTCCCTGTGTGATTACATTCTTTTGAACCATAAAAAGATTGATATCACTAAGGCAAAGATATATTTTGTCAAGGTTTATCCAAACATTAAGCTATGTGCTGTAAATGTTAATTCACAGCTTGAGTATGATGCTCTTAAGGCTGGTGGTGGTTACGATATGTATGAGGGTGAGTTCTTTAGAACACCTGTAGTACATGACGACCAGGAAGTTGCTCCTTTGAAAGCTAATTACATACAGCTTTTGAATGTAGTAAACAATCCAAACTTTGAGCTTACGCAGGCAGCTGATATTATCGGACAGGATCCAGCGCTGATGATCTCAATGCTGGAGATGGTAAACCGTATGACAGTCAGCTCAGGCATTACATCTGTAAGACAGGCAGCAGCGCTGCTTGGACAGAAGGAGCTTAAAAAGTGGATAACCACAGCGGTTACTAAAGAACTTTGTGCAGATAAGCCTAGTGAAATTGCAAGAATGTCTATGATGAGAGCAAAATTTGCCGAGAATCTTGCTGATAGCTTTGAAATGCCTATGCAGGCATCTGAATTGTTCCTTATGGGACTTTTCTCAACGCTTGATATCATGATTGGAAAGCCTATGGAGGAGGCTCTCCAGATGGTAATGGTGACAGACAAGATTAAGGAAGCTCTTTTGGAAAAGACAGGAAAGTTCTATCCGGTAATCGACTTTATCAGAAATTATGAAAATGCAAACTGGCAGGAGATATCAAGGCAGCTTCTTCTATTGGATATTGATATGGATGTCATATACAATGCATATCTTAATTCACTTAGCTGGTATAGAGATCTGCTTCATGTTAAGTGAGTTTTGATAAGGACGGATCATATTTTCAGGGGATTTAAAAATGTGATCAGTCTCTATAATAAAAAGTTTTGTACAAAGAAAGGGGAACTAAATAATGAAGAAGTACATCGCGGAACTTATTGGAACTGCAGTGCTTGTAACTTTTGGTTGCGGTACTGCCATGCTTGTTGGATGTGATGCAGCATCAGGTTCAGGTTATCTCCTAACAGCCCTTGCTTTTGGACTTGCTATTGTGGCCGAAGCTTATTGCATCGGAAATATTTCAGGATGTCATGTAAATCCTGCAGTATCTTTGGCAGTGTTTATGAACGGAGGTTTATCTGCTAATGAATTTTGCGGATATGTAATAGCACAGGTTCTGGGAGGTTTTGTAGGAAGTTGCATTCTTGCAGTTATCTTTGGACTTGGTGGTGTTACAGATATGACAGGTGGCTTCGGCGCTAACGGACTTGCAGGCGTTAACGAAAGCGCAGTAGCTGGTCTTGTAGTAGAAATCGTTCTTACATATGTATTTGTACTGACTATTCTTGGCGTTACCTCCAAGAAGGCAGGCCATGGTTCATTTGGTGGTCTTGTAATTGGTCTTACACTTACATTTGTACATATCCTTGGCATTGGTCTTACAGGAACATCTGTAAACCCAGCAAGAAGTATTGCTCCAGCAATCTTTGCAGCAATTAACGGAAATACAGATCCTATAAAGGC
>JAZRKG010000055.1:0-6903 GCA_045646185.1 Butyrivibrio sp. | reverse complement strand
TCTGAAGCACTGCTCTCACCCTTTAAAACTGCAGCAGCCATCTTACCTGTCTGAACACCAAGCTGATAATAATCAAGACCCATGGCAGCTACGCAACCAGCCTTAACCTGCTCAACCTCTGAACCAAATACAGGAATACCTGCTTCATTTGCATACTTAATAACTGTCTGAAGACCAGATACTACAGTGTTGTCTGTAAGGTTATTGATACAATCAACCTTTGAAGCCATATCAGAAGCAGCCATATCAAGATCTGCAAGTGTATTGATACCTGTTTTTACAATTTCAAAGCCATATTCTTCAGCGTACTGCTCATACTGGGCAATTGTACTAACTGAGTTAGTCTCACTTGTTGTATAAATAATACCGATTGTCTTGGCATCTGGTAAAATGCTTCTGATCATCTCAAGCTGTTCCGTAACAGCAAGAGCATCTGAAGTACCAGTAATATTACCTACCGGCATACCTGCACTATCTGCAAGCTCAGCACTTATAGGATCTGATACAGCTGTATAAATAACAGGAATATCTGCATCCATAGCTGAATTATAAGCACTCATCGCTGATGGTGTAGCAATCGCACAGATAAGGTCAACTCCTGCAGATACAAAGGAATCAGAAATCTGGCTGGCAATACCTGTATCAGCCTCTGCATTCTGAAATTCAACTGTAAGGTTCTCGCCCTCAACAATTCCTTCCTCAGCAAGGCCTGCTAAAAAGCCTTCTCTACAGTTATCAAGTGAACCGTGCTCAGCAAACTGGGAAATACCAATTGTATATTCTCCCTCTGCAGCAGCTGTCTCTGAAGTCTCCTGAGCTGCTTCATCTGAAGTTTTAGTACTTTCAGTAGTCTCTTCTGTACTTACAGCCTCAGTAGTAGTCTCAGTATCTGTTGTTTTACGATTGTCGGAACAACCCGCAAGCATTGATGCAGTAACCGTCACAACGGCAAACATTGCTAATAGTCTCTTTTTCATAATTATTCTCCCCTTTTCCAGATTCAAAATCCGGTTAGTAAAGGCATATAAAGCCATTAATATTTACTATCCCACTTTAACGCACTAAACAACAATTGTCAAACTATAAGGTACTTTTGATAGCGTAAATTGGATTATTTTGCAATTTACTTATAATACAAAAACCGCCAGGAGAATAATCTCCTGACGGTGATAGTCAAATATTATAAATTAGTATCCAAACTCCTGAGCCCAGTAAAGATTGCCATCTGAGTTTCTATAGATGTAGATAGCCATTGTCTTGAAGCTTGAATCCATGATGTTGGCAGCGTGTGTAGGTGATGCCATCCATGCTGATACGCAGGAATCTGCTGTTCCATATAATTTAGCAAGGTTCTCACCATACATGATGTTACTGTTTACTGTCCACCAGTCTGTTCCGTTTGGTCTTGTATGTGACCATGTTGAAACAATTTCCTGAGATCTTACTCTTGCGCAATCCTCAAGACCTGTGCTCCATGTAAGTGTAGATAAACCTGCACTTGATCTCTGCTCATTTACAAGATCAAATGCTGCCTTAGCCATATCAAGGAGTGCCTGATCAGATTCTCCTTCTGATGCAAGCGCTATCTGCTCGTCATCAATCCAAATCTCTCCAGCTCCCTCTTCTGCTCCTCTGAGTGCAGCAGAATCATCAACGGTGGCTGTCTGAGTAGCTCCACATGCTGCAGTAGCAAGAAGTACCGTAAAAGTAAGCACACCTGCAATTAACTTTTTAAAAACGTCCTTTTTCATCTTTTCATCTCTCATATGATACCCCTCACTAAAAACCATATAATCATATTTACAGTTTTTCTTGTAAATATAATATAGTTTTATGATGAATTAATCAAGTAGTAATTGTTCTAAATGTACTTATATTGTACCTAAAAATGCTAAAAAAAATATAAAACAACGCTATTTTAAAAATAAACTTTTTTTCAACTGGATCAAAGCACTACTATCTGGGAAAAGAAATGTTTTTTTAATAAAAATGCAAGCCGAATTATAACCACTAAGCCTTGAATTTCTTATTTAAAATGGCATAATAAATGTCATGAATTCAGAGAGTATTAGAAAATTAAGCTACAAAGTTAATATAGATTCAGAACCACTTGAAGTGCGTTTTGTTATGAAGGAGCTTTTGCATCTCTCCCGCAGGGAAATAAGCCACGCCAAAGCCTTCGATGACGGCATAACCTGCGACGGCCGCCATGTAAATGTCAGATATATGCTGCAGCCAGGGGAGACTCTTAACATCGTTCTCCATGAAAACTGCGAGACAAGTGCGGAAACCGTCCCTACAAAAGGGCCTCTTGATATTATATATGAAGACGAGGATATTATATGTATCAATAAAGAGCCTGGAATCGTAGTCCATCCATCTCACGGGCACTATACAGATTCTGTAAGTAACAGACTTGCCTGGTATTTTGCCCAGAAAAACGAAAATCATGTTATGCGAGCTGTGGGAAGACTTGATAAAGAAACTTCCGGCGTTATCATTTTTGCCAAAAACAGGCCTTCAGCGGCTGGCCTGTGTCACCAAAGCTTAAAGGGACTTAGAACCAAGGAATATCTGGCTCTTTGCGAAGGCTATCTTCCTGAGAAAAAAGGTATCATAGAAGCTCCAATTGGGCGCGTCCCCGGCGAAAAGCTCCTTAGAGAGGTTCGTGATGACGGCGACTATGCCAAAACAGGCTACGAAGTCATAAAGGAATATGATGGCTACAGCTACATAAAGTTATCTCTTTTTACAGGAAGAACTCATCAGATAAGGGTTCACTTACATAGTCTTGGCCACCCGCTTCTGGGCGACAGTCTGTATGGAAAGGCTATCGCGGACAATCACGAAATGGAAAGGTGCGCACTGCACTCTTTTGAGACAGAAATATATCACCCTATGACCGGAGAAAAGCTATTATTTAATGCAAAACTACCAGAAGATATGGCCCGTCTGATCGATACGGGTTTATACTAATAATATGAATAAAACTATTTTTCACATTGATGTAAATTCAGCATTTCTATCCTGGAGTGCCGTAAAAATATTGAAAGACGATCCACAGGCTTTGGACCTTAGAACAGTGCCTTCTGCAGTGGGCGGCGATGTCAAAACAAGGCATGGAATAATTACTGCCAAGTCTATTCCTGCCAAAAAATATGGCATTCAGACCGCCATGCCCGTTGTTAAGGCTCTACAGCTATGTCCAAAGCTTATTTTGGTGGAATCCGATTTTACAACCTACAGTGAATATTCCCACGCATTTATTGAAATCCTTCACAAATACACGCCTCTGGTGCAACAGGTATCTATCGATGAGGCCTTCATTGACCTGACCGGGACAGAGATGCTCTACAAGCATTTAGAAACCGAGGAGGAGAAATTCCCTATCAGCATAGCTACTGCCATTAGAAATGAAATCAGGGATACCCTTGGTTTTACTGTAAATGTAGGTATTTCAAGCAATAAGCTTCTGGCAAAAATGGCCAGTGATTTTACAAAGCCTGATAAAACACACACTCTTTTTCCTGAAGAAATAGAGAAAAAGATGTGGCCGCTACCTATTGGTGACCTTTATGGCTGCGGAAAAGCAACCTCTCAAAGGCTTATTTCCCTTGGAATGCGCACCATTGGTGACGTTGCCCAGGCTGATGAAGCTTTCCTTAAAAGTATAATAGGCGAAAAGGGCGGCGCATACATTTATGCCAGCGCCAACGGTTTAGGAAGCGATGTAGTTCAAAACGAATACGAGGATGCAAAAAGCTATTCCAACGAAACCACTATTCCTACAGATATCACAATAGAGAACTATGATAATGAAGTTCCCGATATAGTAAGGTGGCTATCGGACAAGGTATCAGCCAGAATGCGCCGGGACGGTGTCTATGGCGGAACTATTTCAGTATCAGTTAAAACAAGTAATTTTAAGCGCCACTCCATACAAAAAGGACTTCCAGATCCCACTAACTCATCAGAAGTAATCTATAAAACTTCCATGGAGCTATTAGATAAGCTCATGAAGGGCCCTGACGGTCTCTTTCACAAAATGGAGTCCATACGTCTGATCGGCGTTGGCGCTTCCAACCTTGACAACGGCGAATACAGACAGATGTCACTGTTTGACGTGCTTGATGAAATGTCTCTTTCTTCTAATGGTGCTAAGCCAACAATAAATACGGAAAAGCAGAAAAAGCTCGATGCCATGACTGACCTTATCAAAAAGGAGCATGGCAAAAACGCCATCATGCGTGGCAATATGTTGGATTCCAAAAAATGAACCTAAAACCCCGTCCCTGGGGACCATATGGCTAAACGAAAAGCTGCCGCATTACTGCGACAGCTTTTTTTTGGCAAATTACCTTATTCAGCGTCTTTATTTAATTCAATCATGTCTATTCTCTTAACAACACCGATGTCTTCCAAAACACGTATCATTCGATAAACGGTTGCCATACCGACGGTTTTGTCTAAAGCTACGACCTGATAATAAATGTCTTTACAGGAAGTAAAATCATTATTCATGATGACATCGACGATAAGTTTTCGCTGCTTGGTAATTCGGCATCCATTGTCTTTTAGTCTGTCCATTACCTGATCAGTACTCATCTTCTGTCATCTCCTATATTTTTAGCGAACTGCCTCAACTGCTCTTTTGCCATCAGTTTCTTCATATGGGTTCTTGCGAACAAGACCATATACAAGTAATACGATTGCAGCAATACCAAAGATAGTTCCAACACCGAATGAACCTGTGAACAGAGAACCTACCTGGTAAATGATAAGAGCTACGATGTAAGCAAATACACACTGGTAACCAATTGCAAACCATGTCCATCTTGCGTTGTTCATCTCTCTCTTGATAGCACCGATAGCTGCAAAGCAAGGAGCGCAAAGGAGGTTGAATGCAAGGAATGAATATCCGGCAAGAGGTGCAAGACCTTCAAAGTCAAGAACACCAAATACACCTACAACTTCTTCCTTAGCAACAAGACCCATTATAGTAGCAATTGTTGCTGATGCATCAGCAAATCCAAGAGGAGCAAAGATCCACTTAAGACCATTTCCGATAGCACCAAGTACACTGTCTGCAAGCTCAAGATCTGGATTAAATCCAAATGCACCATCTGTCCATCCAAATACTGAACCAGCCCAGATAATGATTGATGAAAGGAGGATGATTGTACCTGCTCTCTTAATGAAGGACCATCCACGCTCCCAAGTTGTTCTAAGGATGCTACCAATTGTTGGCCAGTGATATGCAGGAAGCTCCATAACGAATGGTGCTGGATCACCGGCAAACATCTTTGTCTTCTTTAACATGATACCTGAAATAATAACTGCAGCAATTCCAAGGAAGTAAGCGCTTGGAGCAACCCACCATGCATTTCCAAACAGTGCTGCTGCAATAAGAGCAATGATAGGAAGCTTAGCGCCACATGGGATAAATGTTGTTGTCATGATTGTCATACGACGATCACGTTCACTTTCGATTGTACGGCTGGCCATAACACCAGGAACACCACAACCACTACCGATAAGCATAGGAATGAAAGACTTACCTGACAGACCAAACTTACGGAAGATTCTATCCATAATGAAAGCTACACGAGCCATGTAACCACAGTACTCAAGGAAGCTCAGGAAGATGAACAGTACAAGCATCTGAGGAACGAAACCAAGTACAGCACCTACACCGGCTACAATACCATCAAGGATGAGGCTCTTTAACCACTCTGCACAACCAATAGCATCAAGACCATTTTCAACGATTACTGGAATACCAGGAACCCATACGCCATAGTCTTCATTTGCTGGGAAGTCTTCAGCTTCAAGAGCTTCGTCAACAGAAGAAATGTCATAGCCTTCCTCTGAAAGTGAATCAGCATATGAACCATAAGCTTCATCAAATCCACCGAAGTCTTCATCTTCGATAGCGCCCTGAATATCTTCAGCACCGATAACGCCAGCCTCTACAGCTGCATCAACAGTAGCCTTAACTTCATCTGTCCAAACATTTTCAACTGCAAATTCTGTAACAGCTTCATCGTAAGCGCTTCTGCCGTTACCAAAGAGATAGAAACCATCTCCGAATAAACCATCATTTGTCCAGTCAGTAACATATGTACCGATTGTTGTAACTGAGATATAGTAAACAATGATCATTACAATAGCGAAAATAGGAAGAGCTAAAATTCTGTTTGTAACGATCTTATCAATCTTATCAGATGTTGTAAGTTCCTTTGGAGCCTTCTTTACAGAAGAAGAAACTACTTCACCGATGAAATCGTATCTTGCATTTGTGATAACGCTTTCTACGTCATCATCATTTGCTGTTTCAAGTTCGTCTCTGATCTTATCAAGTTCAGCCATGTTCTCAGCTGTAAGTGAAAGCTTTTCAAGAACCTTGCTGTCCTTTTCAAGAAGCTTTACATCAAACCATCTTCTCTGTGAATCAGCACAAGCTGACTTTGGAAGAATAGCATCAGCTGCTGCAATAGCCTTCTCTGTAGCATCATCAAACTTAACCTTTAAGTCTGCTGACTTCTTGGAAGCTGCTGCAATTGCCTTCTCTATAAGTTTATCTAAACCTTCTGACTTCAAAGCTGAGATTTCAACAACTTCGCATCCGAGCTGCTGACCAAGCTTTTTAGAATCGATTGTATCGCCATTTTTCTTAACGATATCCATCATGTTAAGAGCGATAACTACTGGAATACCCAGCTCAAGAACCTGAGTAGTAAGGTAAAGGTTACGCTCAATGTTAGTAGCATCAACAAGGTTGATGATAGCTTCTGGCTGCTCCTTTAAGATATAATCACGGCTTACTACTTCTTCAAGTGTATATGGTGATAATGAGTAAATACCCGGCAGGTCAGTTATAATAACATCCTCGTGCTTTTTCAG
>JAZRKG010000054.1:0-3146 GCA_045646185.1 Butyrivibrio sp. | reverse complement strand
CTGTCTCATCATATGTGGAATATACAGGTAACACATTATCGGCCAAGGAAAGATGTGATGAAGTAATTGGATATTTCCTTGAGAGACTTGGCTTTTCTGAAAAAGAGATCAAGGATATTTTAAAAGGCAATTACAAAGTAGAAACTTTTATCGCCAGAAACAGTAATATAGATTACTTCGGCGTAAGTGAAATGTTTACACAGGCTCAAAATAACAGAGAAGGAATAAATGCCTTACAAGGGGATTATCCGCTCCTTGCGATACTCGATAGCAGAGGATATTCGGGATGCGATAGTTTTTATGTGGATTATACATATCTGAAGTCTCTGTCAAAGATTTATACCGAAAAGAATCTGGAGGATATCAAGTCATTTCTTATAGTTCATACCATTGATTCAACCAAGTATCTTCTTGACAGTGAATCGTATGAAAAGATGGTTACGCTTTACATGCAAAGCTCCGACAACTATGAGGGATTTTCAGACGGACAGCTCTCCGTCCTCTTTAGAAATGATATGAAAATCTGTGGCTTTCTTCCATTATTGGATACGTTATATCTGGAAAAATATTTTAAGGACAGCGAAAAAACAGATCAGGTAATAGAATTTACTGACGCACTAATAAAGGCTTATTCACAAATACTTGATGAAGAAGACTGGATGTCAGATGAAACAAAAACTGCTGCAAAAGATAAATTACAAAATATGGCTCTTCACCTCATAAAGCCTGATAATGTCGCTGACTATTCACTGGCAGAAATAAAACCCTACGAAGAAGGAGGTAATCTTGTTGAAGCTGCTGCTGAGGGAAGACGCGTGTTGGAAGCTCATAGGGCAGCTAAAAGTAAGAACTCCGACTTCGACAGGTTCACGTGGGATATTTATGATGCAAATAAAACTACTACCGATGTTAACTGTATTTATTATACGCAAGAAAACGGCATCTATATAATGGCAGGCTATTTAGCCATGTGCGATGCTGCGTTCGGAGATGATTCATCATTTGAGCAGTTTGCGGGAATAGTAGGAACTACTATAGGTCATGAGATAACTCATGGATTTGATTCAAACGGAACAAAGTTTGACCTATACGGGAGGCAGTTTGATGAAAATATGACTGCTATCGACTGGATGGCTGTAGAGGACCGGTCAAAGATGGATGAAAAGGCATCAAAGCTTGCCGGTTATTTCTCACTGGCAAGACCTATTGTCGGGCAACAGAAAGTAAATGGAAACCTTGTAAAAGATGAAGCCATAGCCGATATGGGAGGCGTTAAGTCTGTTCTATATGTGGTAAGGGATTTGCCTGATTTTGATTATGACGAATTTTTCAGGGCCTTTGCAAGACAATATGCTCAGCAGACGACTTTAGAAAGCGAACTTGGCACAATGAGGGGGGATATGCATCCTCTTCCGTTCCACAGAATAAACATTATTCTTCAACAATATGATGAATTCATCGAAACTTATGATATTAAGCCGGGAGATGGAATGTACTTAAGCCCGGGAAAAAGAGTAGTTGTCTGGTGATGTCTTATTCAGGAAGGAGACTAATTATGGGATCAGAGAATTCAAATGCAGCAATAAGGCTTGATAACATAATCAAAAGCTATGGCAAGCATGACGTACTAAAAGGTGTCACCATGCAGGTTAATAAAGGCGACATCTATGGCCTGGTGGGCAAAAACGGTGCAGGAAAAACCACGATATTCAAGATGATCCTTGGATTGTCGGAATACACTTCCGGCAGTGTTTCCATAGCTGGCTCACAGAATCGAAAAGAACTGTTTGAAGGCAGGTCAAAGGTTGGATTTTTTGTAGGATCCAATTTCTACGGATACCTTTCCGGGAGGGCAAATCTTGAATACTATGCAGCTGCAAAGGGTATCAAGGGAAAAGAGCTAAAGAAGGAGGTAGACCGTGTTCTGAAGGTTGTGGGGCTTGTAGACGGTAAGGAAAATCAGAAAGCCAAGGGATATTCCCTTGGAATGAAACAGCGTCTTGGTATAGGCAATGCAATCCTTGGTAACCCTGATATTCTCATCCTTGACGAGCCGACAAACGGTCTTGATCCTCAGGGTATAGCCGATATCCGGCACATGATACGAAGGTTCAGAGATGAGTTTGGTATGACAGTCATAGTGTCAAGCCATATTCTTGGTGAACTGGAAAATACCGCAGATCGCTTCGGTATAGTACACAATGGAGTTATAGCAAAAGAGATCACACAGGATGACCTTTCTGCAAAACGCCCTGAAGTAGAACTGACTGTTTCTGCCGGTAATTTGGAAAGAGCTAAAAGTATTCTTGCAGAAAATGGTATTGATGTCCTAAAAGAAGGAAAAGAGAGAGTTACTTTGGAAGACTATTACTTTGATCTCATTGGAGGATCAGCAGAATGAGAAATTTGTTAAGAGCAGATTTGAAACGTATTTTTCGGGTGGGGCTTATTTATGGCGGCCTTTTGCTTGCGCTGATCTATATCTCATATACAGTACTTGAAGGTGTTGTTAATGATGGCTCAATCGGTCTGATAAATGGTGTGCATAAAGCTCTTAACGGGGCTCCTATGGCTCTTTTCATAGTCTTTCCTACATTCTATGCTGTTTTTGCACATGAGTTGTCTTCAAAATCCATGCAGACTGTGCTTGGTCATGGAATAACCAGGGATAAGCTCATAATAGCTAAGCTCCTTGATGCCGCCATTTTACTTCTTTGCCTGTATCTGGTCATAATTACAGTGGCTCTTATAGTAATAAATACAACATCGGCTATTGTACTAAGCTCGCAGCAACAGATGAATCTTATTATATATATCATTCTGAGGTGGCTTAGACATTTTGGCTACATTGTATTTTCCGCCATGATCATGTATATTTCCGGTTCCACAGTTCTTGGTATTATTGCATGTATCGCATTTACGGTTGTGTTTAAACTGGTGTTTAACATAATAGAATTCTTCTCATCCCTTTCGTTATATGATTATACCTTTGATGGGTTGCTTGATTGGGCATATACCGGAATAGAAGTGGGCGCAGCCCCATGGCAGCTTTTGCCTGCCATATGTTATCTTTTGGCAGCACTGGCGATTACGACTTATTTTTTCCGGAGAAAGGAGTTTGATTTTTGAAAAGTTTAATTTTAGCA
>JAZRKG010000053.1:0-2489 GCA_045646185.1 Butyrivibrio sp. | reverse complement strand
GAACTTCAAGAAGATTTATTACCACCATATCCTTATTTACAGCTTCTTCAAGGGCATCCTCTACCCATTCATCAGACTCGCCGCCTACATAGATGAACATATCGCAGTTAGATATTTTCAGTATGTCCTCTGCTGTTGGCTGGAAGCTGTGCAGATCTATTCCGCTATCCAGAAGCATTGTCACTTCTGCGTTGTCAGCATTCTCTCCAAGGATCTCTTTTACCCAGTCATATTCTGGAAAAATGGATGTGACTATATTTAAAGTTGTGACATCTGACGCGTCCTCTGTCTCTTTTGCCAAAACTGTCTGTTCCATAGTATCTGCCTGTGAAGTCTCCACAGACACTTCCTCTGCCTGGCTGCTGCAGGCTGATAATACGCCAATCATCATTATGGCTGTCATAATATACGCTATACATTTTTTCATTAATAATCCTCCATAAATGTCAATATTTGTGGTACACGAAAAAAGGTAGACTAATGCAAATAGGCATAGTTACCCCATTTAATATATAAAGGATATATTTAATTATTTAGGCGAACTTTGTTAGAAACCAGAGTGCTCTGCGCAAAAACAGATAAAGCACAAACACCTGTATAAAGAATGATAACAACAGGGCTGATAACAAAAGAACTTGAAATCAGTCCATTTCCAAGGTTGTGAAGTGTATTCTCACACTGATGAATACATGCACAAATAGGACAGTCTTCACCGTCACAGTCATGGCCTGACTCAACTGCAATAAATACAGCGGAAAAAAGCACAGCAATAAGCATCATAGTAGCTATGATGCCGGCAGTAATTCTTCCAATTTTTGAAAATGCCTTATTACTCATGTTTTCTCCAACTATCAGGTTACAATGACAAAACAAAAACTGTTCCCAATTTTAGCATCCGTTTGTTTATGTGTCAACATATGCTAACAGGAAGAAGCAGTAAATTACTGCTCTCCCTTTATTGCCCATCGCATTTTGGTAGATTTACTTCTTGGATTAAGTCTGCATTCCTCTGCGGATGGCCTTATAACATCTGAAGAAACCTCGCTATAAACGCCCTGTCTGCACAGCTCTTTAAAGGATTTTTTTACAAGGCGATCCTCTCCTGAATGGAAGGTAAGAATAGCGACTCTTCCGCCAGGATTAAGTATTCCCGGAAGCTTTTCCAAAAAGGAATACAGCACCTCAAATTCACTGTTTACGTCTATTCGAAGCGCCTGAAATACTCTTGCGTAGCTCTTTTTGATGGCCTGATCTTTTTCTTCCTTAGGGAGCTTCCAAAGTGCATTCTCAATTGCTTCACGCAGCTGTGTTGTAGTATCCATGCTGTTCCCGGCTCTCATAAGAGAAAAGACTTTGTCTGCAATCTCTTCTGCATAAGGTTCATCAGAGTTTTCAATCATCATGCCCACAAATTCATCTCTCGTAATGCTGTGGAGCCTTTGCGCTGCTGACTCTCCATGCTCAGGGTCCAGTCTAAGGTCAAGCGGACCATCTATTTTATAGGAAAATCCTCTTTCAGGATTGTCTATCTGCATTGAAGATACGCCAAGATCAGCCAGTACAAAGTCAAACTTACCTGCCTCTTCTGCAACCTGATCAATGTTGGCAAAATTAATCAGTCTGAACTGAAAAATATTCTCATCAAATCCTGCATCTCTAAGTCTTTCGATGGTCTTTTTGGATTCAATGGGATCCACGTCCAGTCCATAGACAATGCCACTGCCCTCAAGGCATTCCAGCATTTTTCTTGTATGACCGCCGTAGCCAAGAGTGCAGTCAAGTCCCTGCTGACCAGGCTTTATCTGCAGGAAATTCAGAATCTCTTTTACCATAATAGAGATATGCATCCCTGCCGGGGTAGAACCCTTTGAAATTACGTGTTCAATAGTATCCTTATACTTTTCAGGATTCTGTTCCTTATATTTTTCTTCAAATTTCTTTGGATATTTTCCTGAGTAATGAACTCTTCTTTTGTGCTGTTTTTCTTCCAAAACTATCAAATCCTTTCCATGGAATTTCAAAAGCCAATGCGACTCATTCTATCATTAAACTGCTCAAAAAAATCAACTGAAGCATCATAATTTGTTGCAAAAAATGTATTTAGAACCGCCATATTAACTGCCTTTAGCTGCTCTGGTGGCATTTCAGGTGCTCTGTCTGTAATGCCTTTTACAAAATAGTGCCAGGTATCAACGTATTTTTCATAATTTGAAAAAGCCGGTGTATCAAGCCATTTCTTTATCTTAATCTTGTCCTGTCTCTCTTTTTGACACTCATTTACCTGCAGAAAATACTGATGAGTATCATTTTCATATATTCTGCCCAGGGGAAAAAGTCTGCAAATGGCTGGTCTGCTTGAGTGTATACTGCATCGGCCTTCTTCATTTAAAAAGGTGCAGGCTTCTGACTCTGCCTCTTTTCCCTTAGAATCAAGCACCTCTAAAGGCTTATCCATTCTAAGGTGCGGAAGGATCATACCATCAGCCACC
>JAZRKG010000052.1:0-12197 GCA_045646185.1 Butyrivibrio sp. | reverse complement strand
GCCTCCGACTTTTAATGATTCCATTAATTTTAATAATAAGCCAAAAGAATTAATGACTTTTTTAATAAAAGTAAAGATAAGTTTTATTAGCAAGTAGAAAAAAATAACAATGCATGAAAACCCATAAAGAATAGGCGTCTCTTCATGCTTTTTAAAATAATTTTCATTGTTCTTCCAAAAATAAAAATCATCAATTATATTTTTTTCATCAATATTAAGAATTGTTGATTTCATATTATTTATAATATTATCTGCAGAAATACTATCACTTTTTACAAACTTAAAATTCTTAAGTTTATAATTATTTACTTCGTCAAAAGAATAACCTTTAATTTCAAATTTAGCTTTAATAAAACAATATAGCTTAATTTGATCATATATTTTCCTATCAACAATATTTATTTTATTACCTCTAATATCATTAATATCTTTATACAAAGTAAATTGAGCCTCATCTAAAATAGGACTATCTGCACAAAGTACATTATTCTCATCTTCCATATAAAAAACAAATATTTTTTCATTGTTTTCATCATAATAACCTCTAGCCACTTTATGAAATCTGGAATCATTAAGTGCCATAGTATAATATGCAAAAGTTTCAAATATAATGACCGCAAGTGACCCAATAATAATTACCAATATATATAAATTAGCTTTATCACCAAGAAGAGCTACCCATGGGTCTTTGTAAAAAACTGTAGAAATCATAGCGCAGTTTATCATAGTAAATCCCAAAAACATCATCATATTAAACGTTCTAAATCTTTGAAATCTTGAAGTGACTTTTTGACTTAAAAGTCCACTTAATACTCCAATACTAATAACTAAATATAGAACACCTAAAATAATAACAATTATAGCAAATAACATGGAAACAGCTATTAATTTAAAATGTAATTCTTGTGACTCATCAGAAAGCTCAATAAATCCGGATGCAAAACCTATAGTTGTCAAAAGAAGAATAAACTCCATTATAACCTTACGATTTTTTTGCTTATCATGATTATAAATTTCCTCATAGGTTTTAAAAACAAATGCAGAATCTGGTTTCTCAATATCAGAATAGTTCAATAATAAACTTTTAAAAAAAGTAAAACCTAAAGAAATTGCTGGAATAAATGTAGTCAATAAAAACTGAAAATTATCTTTTAAAAAAGTCTTTACAGTCTCAAACATTCTAATAATCCTCCCATAACTTTTTTCATACACCAATAATCTTAACAAATTGTCAGAAAATTACAACGATTACATAAAAAATTATAGGATTAAGAATATAAAAATCTAAAATTGCAGGTTATATCAGTGTTTTCAAGGTTGTTTACAATATTTTGATAAACAGAAACAATTCAAAACAAAAATCAAAAATAAGCATAAAAGCAAATAATTTACCTTGACTCCATCTCGTAAAAATAGCCTTTACGGCTCATAAGCTCTTTGTAAGTTCCTATTTCAACGATTTCGCCTTCTTTCATTACAACAATTCTGTCTGCTCTTTCTATTGTAGAAAGTCTGTGAGCTACGATAAATGTAGTCCTGCCAAGTGACAGATTGTCCAAAGCTCCGGTAACATATTTTTCCGAAATATTATCAAGCGCTGAGGTTGCTTCATCAAGGATAATGACCTTTGGATTTCTCACAAGGGCTCTTGCAATGGCAAGGCGCTGTCTCTGGCCACCGCTAAATCTTCCGCCATGCTCCCCAAGTGGTGTGTCAATTCCTTCAGGAAGCGAATCGATTACACTTCTAAGGCCTGACTCATCAATTACTTTTTCTAAAAGCTCATCTGATACGTCATCTTCACCGTATAGAATGTTTTCTTTGATCGTTCCTGAAAAAAGAACTGTGTTCTGAGGAACAACTGCAAGATTTTCCCTATATTTATGAAGATTTATGGTATTGATATCATGGCCGTCTATCAGGAGCTGTCCATCTCCCGGCAGGCAAAAGCCTATAAGAAGATTTATCATGGTTGTCTTACCAGCTCCTGACTCACCTACAAAAGCTATGGTTTCGCCCTTTTCTACAGTAAGATTTAATCCCTTTATTATATCGTTGTCGCTATTAGGATATTTGTAATATAAGTCCTTGAACTCATATCTGCCCTGCAGATCCTCTATTTCAAATTTGCCTTTATTATCTTCAACATTGTCATTTAACAGAACTTCACCAACACTATTTACAGACTCAAGTCCTTTGGTGATAGTTGGAATCATATTAAGCAGTGAAGATACCTGGTTTACGATTGTTGTAAAATAGGTCTGATACAGAACTACATCACCAACAGGGATTCTTCCCTTAAGTGCAAGGAATGAAGTAAACACAAGGCATGCCAGCTGGAAGGATTGGAAAATAGCCCAGCTGACAGCACCAAAATTGGTCTGAACAATATCCAGATTATAGCCTTGCTCGGCAATTTGATTTACCTGCTCGTCCATTTTGGATATTTCTTTATTTTCAAGAGCATGAGCTCTGGTTACCGGCATCATTTCTACCATTTCGATAACTCTGGCTGAAGTCGTTTCCATTTCTTTTCGAAAGCTTTTATTTATGCTTCTGATTTTTTTCCTAAAACTTGCTACAAGCGCGCCGGAAATAGGAACCATCAAAACAAAGAATATAAAAACTATTCTGCTTTTGGTTATGGTAACTACCAATGCAACTGCAATATTTATGCATATGTTAAGAAGGTTTGTGAAAAGCTGATTTGATACTGTTTCTATAGCTTCCACGTCACGCATTATTTTGGAGGAAAGGCGTCCAGTTTCCAAGTCACTTTGATACGGCATGGATATATGCTGGATCTTATGAACCAGTGCGCTACGGAGCCCTGCTTCTACAGACCTTTCAGCCTTACTTCTAAAGTGCATGTGAAAATAGTTCGTGGGAACATTTAATACTACCAGCACAAACAATACGGCAGCATTAATTAGTACATAAAAGCCCGCATTTTCTCTGCCTTCAGTTACATAGTTAATAATATTGGCTGTAACAATAGGCAAAACCCAGACAGGCGAATGCTTGATTATATAAAACAAAGTAGATAAAAGAAAATTTATATAATATCCCTTATAAAATCCAATAAGCACAAATAAGGAATTACTTCCGTGCTTTTTATAGCTGTTAACAAACACAGATCTGTCTGCTTTATTTTTCATACTGTCCTCTTTTAGATATTTTTATATTCAAAGTCTTCAAATACTGCCGAAAGTTCGTTTTCTCCGGCATAAACCGCCATACCGACAGTAGCGCCGGTAAATCTCTTACCCATTTTTATAGCTTCGTCACACAGATAATAGACATTATCCAAGGTAACAAAATGAAGTTCATCTACATCATTAAAGGAATAACTAAGCTTTCTCTGCAAGTTCCTGGTGGTCATTTTAAGCCTTATCTTTTTAATGTCGCTATCAATACAGTCACCTATCTGAAGGCTGTCCGTATCTCCCACATGCTCGTTTTCAAAAATAAAACGTCTGCCTTCTTTTGCCATAACTCCAAAGACAAAGTAGGTATTTTCATCATAGTAGCCAGTTATTGCAGCAAACTGACCATCCTTTAAATTATCAGGAATATTTAAAAGCACAGAAGCTTCAAAAGAAAAGCCTGTCTGCCTTCTAACAACAATGTTTCTGCTTTCCTTTTTGGATAAAGGCTCTTTGCTTCCTTTTATTGTAAAAGAAAGCTTTCCATTATCTTCACTACAAACTACAGCTCCCTTTTCAAAAGGTCTTGGAGTCATAAATTCCATAGGAAGACCTGTTAGCGAAAAGCTAACTTTTTCACTAACAGCAAAATCGGTATCAAAAGGCTTTTTTTGCAAGCATGATGGTCCATCCCCTTTATTTACAACAGGCCATCCATCAGGCGTCCAGGTTACAGGGTCAAGAGCAGTTTCTCTGCCCAGCATGCTGTAATTATTATCCAGCATTCTTCCGCACAGATATACCATGTACCATCTTCCATCAGGTGTATCTACAAGATCTCCGTGGCCGCATCTTTGAAGCGCTGCCTTTGGATCTGTCTGAGTCATTATAGGATTATAAGGTGAAGGCTCATAGATTCCCATAAGTGTTCTGGACCTTGAAACAGTAACCTTATGGCCAACTCCTGTTCCGCCTTCAGCCATTATGAGATAATAGTAACCATCCTTTTTTAATATATGCGGACCTTCCGGCGCTCTCTTATTATCTCCATAATATAAAAGAGTTGCTTCAGAAATCTGCTTTGTAGCATCTTTATTTAATTCAAGAATTCTGGCACCACGATTAAGAAGCATATAGCGTCTGCCATCATCATCGTTAAAAATACTTGGATCAATTCCATCTTCATCAATAAAAGAAGGCTCACAGTATGGACCTTCTGGCTTATCAGAAGAAACCACAATCTGCCTTCTATAGGTCGGCGGAACATCATTTAATCTGTAAGTCGCTGTTATATAAAAGCGGCCTTCATAATATGAAATATCAGGTGCCCAAAAGCCTCTTCCGCCTTCAAGCTTATCAAGGCCAGCCCAGTCAGGATTTGTAATAGCATGACCAATGATTTCCCAATGAATAAGGTCCTTTGAATGAGAAATAGGAATACATGGAAAAAAGATAAAGGAAGAATTAACCATGTAGTAATCTTCTCCGACCCTCACTATTGAAGGGTCTGGGAACATACCTGTTCTTACTGGATTTTTATAATAATCCTTAAGGGAGCTTTCATACTTTTTTTCAAGAAAAGCTACGACATTTTGAGAGCCGCATCTCTCTGCCAATTCCCAGGCACTTTCTCTCCTTGCATCTCCTCTAAAAGGCGACATACCGCATCTATCTATCAGATATTCAAAGATCTTGGCATTATCCGACATTGCTGCGTAATGAAGAATATCACGATTTTCCTCATCAACTTCATTAAGGCTTATCCTTGAATATTCAACGAGGTATTTAATTACATCAAAATTGCCCCTTTTGCCGGCAGCAAAAAAGGCATTTCCATCAATAAGCGATGGCTCATTTATAAGAATTTCCCTGACCTTTTCAAGGTCGTCATTGTTTATAGCCGTTAGTAAATCCATTTAAGCCCCTTGAAATTAAAGTTTAATTGTCCTTACATATTCAAAATCAGCATAGCCGCCTTTTTCCATGGCGCCAGAAAGAGCATAGATACCAACCTTGGCCCCAACCCAGGTATGATCTGAAGGTGTATATTCAACGCCTGCATCTGTAAAGCTTTCTCCATCCAGGCAATAGCTTACCTTTAATACAGGTGTGGCATCATCACTGCTTTTTTTGTCAAAAACAAATTTAACATCAAACTCTTCGCTTGATAAATCAGCTTTAGCTTCAAATAAGACTTTCTCAGTCTTACTATTATCATCACCTTCTGATTCAATATAGTAAATGCCAAACTGATTCTCAGTCTTTTTAGCAAAAATAGATGCATACTGGCCGCCCATCATGCAGACGCCAGCTCTGTCTCCATATTTAAGTCCCTTTAGATTAATTCTGACCTTTGTTTCAAAATAAGGGCAAACAAGCTTCTGAGTAAGGATGTTGCTGCTTCTCCAAATTGTAGGAGTCTCATCACCTGACGGATTAAGGGCAAAGAGACGAATACCTTTTGAACCATCTGTCTTACCGCAAAAATCGCTTCTATGATTTCCAAGCCACTGCCAGATAAGACTATATTCACCATTTTCAAACTCATCACTAGCTTCAAGAGAAGTAATCTCTTCTTTTACAGCTACATCAGGCTTCTTACAGGTAATAACAGGCTCACCGCAACCGTTTTCATCAGGATTTACGCCAATTACAGGCCAGTCATTCTCCCATTTCATAGGCTGAAGATGCATTATGCGTCCATAAAGTCCTCTGTCCTGGAAATGTAAGAACCATTCCTCGCCGCTTTTGGTATCAATCCATGCGCCCTGGTGAGGTCCGTTGATCTCAGTATTTCCCTGATGCATAACTGTTTTGATTTCGTAAGGGCCATAAATACTTTTACTTCTAAGGACAACCTGATAGCCGGTTTTTACACCACCTGCTGGGGCAAAGATATAATAATAGCCATTTCTCTTATAAACCTTTGGTCCTTCAATAGTTACCGCAGGATGCTCCGGATCATTTCCATCAAAAACAAAATGATCTTCTGTAATTGCGCTTAGTCCATCCGCTGACATTTCAAATATTCCAAGAATGCTCTTAAAACCAATTCGGCTCTTGGCATAGCCATGAATAATATATGCCTTGCCATCCTCATCCCAGAATGGGCATGAATCAATAAGTCCTTTACCTGGAAGTACGCACACAGGCTTCTCCCATTCACCCAGTGGGTCCTTGGTTCTAACAACATAGATTCCTTCATCAGGCATTCCATAATATATGTAAAACATTCCATTGTGATAGCGCATGGATGGAGCCCATACACCCTCTGAATGTCTTGGAATATTGTATCTTTCTTCTTCGATATTTTTTATTGCATAATTAACAAGCTTCCAGTTGACCATATCCCTGGAAGTTAGAATAGGAAGTCCAGGTGTATAGTTAAAGCTTGAAGCCGTTAAGTAATATGTATCTCCAACCCTGATAGCTTCAGGATCACTATAATCAGCAAAAATTACAGGGTTTGTAAATGTTCCATCTTCATTATCAGGAGTCCATAATAAGTTATTCATGACAATCTCCATATCATCCGTTAAATTCAATATTTAGTGTTTTTTCAAGAGCCTCTTTTTCAATAAGAAGGTCAGCATAGATTCCGCCAAGCTCCATAAGTCCCTTTGCAACCATGCCTGCATAGAGCATAGCGCCTTCGTATTTAAGATGAGTATTGTCAATTTGTCCTTCAGGACGCCATGATGCCTCATTTTCCTTTAATATCATGTAATACTTTTTACTACCTTCATCTCCTGTCTTTGAAAGAAATTCTCTGCTCATGGCACAAAGGTCAATTACAGGAACATCAAATTTTTCACCTGCTTCAAAAACGCCTTTAACATATTCTTCATGAGCTGAAGGCTTAAGAATTCCATTTTCATCAAAAAGTCTTCTTTCAACCGGAGTGATGAGCACAGGATGTGCTTTCTTATTTCTGGCAACGTTAATAAACTTACCCAGATTTACAATAAATTCACCATGAGGATCTGTATATCTGGCTGGGTCATTTATCTTTTCATCATTGTGTCCAAACTGAATAAAGAGGAAATCTCCCTCAGAAATATCATTATAGATATAGGCAAGTCTGCTTTCATCAATAAAGCTTTTGGTACTTCTACCATTCTCAGCATGGTTACTTATAACCACATCAGGATTGGTATATCTGTCAAAAGCCTGTCCTATCCCTGTTTGAGGAAAGGTTACAAATTTATTGGATTTAACAGTTGAATCTCCTGCCCAAAAAATTTTACGCATATTCTTATCTCCATTTATATAAAAATTGATTGTTTTTATTTTAATTCATATAAGGCTATTATCCTAGAGAATATCTTGAACATAAATTAGACAAAAGAAAACTGCTGCACCAAAAGATGCAGCAGTGAATATTCTTTTATATCATTCTTTAACGGCACCGATGTTAACGCCCTTAACGAAGTATTTCTGAAGGAATGGATATGCAACCATGAAAGGAAGGATCGCACATACAATACCTGCATAGTACAGTGTATTCTGAGATACAGCATAGGCAGTGGTCGGTGTATCACCGTCCATGATCATATTACGCAGCTGATACTGGAAGTTAACCTGATCAGGGTCTGTAATATAGATCTTAACTGTTGAATAGTCATTCCATACTGTTACAGCATACATAAGACCGATTGATGCAAGAGCAGCCTTTGAAAGAGGAAGTACAATCTTGAAGAAGATACCCATTGGTGAGCATCCATCAATTTCAGCAGCCTCAAACAAGGATTCTGGAATACCTTCAAAGAAGTTTCTCATAAGTACCAGGTTGTATACGTTCATACCGTGCTTTACAACAAGGATCCACATGTTATTTACGAGACCCAGCTGTTTCATAACAAGGTATTCAGGAATCATACCACCTGAGAAAATCATTGTGAACAGAAGGAAGTATGACATAGCATTTCTTCCAGGCATCTCAGTTCTTGTAAGAACGTATCCACCAAGGGTAGAAAGAACAAGACCGAGAACTGTTCCAAGGATTGTTGTGATAAATGAGTTAATGAATGGTCTGTATAACTTAGATGTCTCTAAGATTGTACGGTAACCATCGATTGTTGGGTGACTTGGCCATAACTGGAACTGATACACACCAACAGCGTTAAATGAATCTACAACAACCTTCCATATAGGAATTAAAACTAATAAACCAATAATAATAAATACAATGTAGTTAACAACATCAAACAAATGTATTTTTTTCTTAGGCTTACGGTAAGCCACTTTTTTCATTTCTGCCATTGTCACTTACCTCCTATTAAATAATTCCGCGTCCGCGAACTTTTTTACTTGCATAGTTACATATGATAACAAGTACGCAACCAACTAATGATTTGAACAAACCAACTGCTGTTGAATATCCGTAGTTAGGAAGTGCTATAGCGAATGTCTGACGATAGATATATGTAGAAATAACATCAGATACATCATATACAGCGTTGTTATATAATACGAATACTGACTCGAACATATTCATAACCTTAGCAAGGTTAAGGATAAGTACAATGATAATTGTGTTAGCAAGTGCAGGAAGAGTTACGAATCTAATCTTCTGCAGACGTGAAGCGCCATCGATATCAGCAGCTTCATAAAGTTCAGGGTTAATACCTGATAATGTAGCAAGGAATATGATTGTTCCCCAACCTGTTTCCTTCCAGATATTTATCAGATAGAAAATAGGTCTCCACCATGCCTTGCTGGCAAGGAAGTAAATGAAATCCTTTGAAGAATCAAATACTCCAAGATCAAGTAAAATGTTATTTACAAGACCTGTAGCTGATGGTGAAAGAAACAGGGAGAATATAGATGCTACAACTGCCCATGACATGAAGTGAGGCAGATATATAATAGTTTGCAAAGTCTTCTTTGCAAATAAATTTCCCATTTCATTTAAAAATACTGAAACGATTACAGCTGTAAATGTTGTAATCAACAGCTTCATAATACTCAGCTCAAGTGTATTGGTAAATGCAGTCCAAAATGCTTGAGTTGAAAACATGTTAGTAAAATGCTTCAATCCAACAAAAACTTTAGCTCCTACCGGCTTATAGTCATAAAAAGCCCAACGAATACCGAGCATAGGCCAGTAGTAAATTATAAGAACGAATACAAAAACCGGAAGAAACATCAGGTAATAACCTCTGTTATTCCAAATACGAAGACCAAGAGGTTTCTTGCGGACTTCTGTGCCACTTGAAGTTTTTACTACTTTATCCTTCTTGCTCATATCATCCTCTCCTTTACAAACAAAAAATAAATGCTTTGATGCCTTGATTTAATAAAACTACCTATTCAAAAAGAAATTCTCTTAAAATTATCCTGTCCCGCCAGTTTCCTGACAGGACAGGATAGCTTATTCAAAAAAACTAATCAGAAAAGATTATTCTGCGCTGTTAAGCTCTGAAAGAATCTGATCTACTGTTGAACCAACTACGTCAACATAAAGTGACTGCATAGCTGTATCAACGTCACCACCATTTACAACAACTTCTGTGATAACAGCAAGTTTTGCATCATAGAGGTTACCTGACTCATTTGTAAGAGTCTCAGATGAAGGAGATGTTGGAGCATCTACACAGTTCTCTGTGAAGAACTTGTTACCTTCAGCTGCAAGCTCTGATGTATCTGTGAATCCGTTTGTAAGTTCGCAAACAACAAGAGCTGGATCAAGGTGATTCTTCTTCCAAAGAGTGTTAGGATCGTTAGGAGACTGCTTTAAGTGGAACTCACCATCAGCATACTCATATGTCTTCTCATTCTCTGTACCAGCGTTGATTGTGAATGTCTCAGCTTCTGTTGACCAGTGAACGCCTTCAGCACCATATGTCCAAAGTGTCTGAACTGTGTCACCATCCATCATTGTCTCGATGAATGCATCAAAGATAGCCTGCTCACGGCTGTCATCGCCATCACCATCATCGATAATGCACCATACTGGAGCTTCTCTGTTAAGGTAGCCACCAACTGTGCTTGTGATCTCTTCGATAGGAGCGATTTCAACGAGTTCTGAATCAACTTCGTTCTTGATCAGGTTGTCTGTAAGTGTCTGATACCAAGAACCAGCCCAGTATGTGAATACACCAGCTGAACCTGTCTGGTCATTTGAGAACCATTTCTCACGAGCAATCTTTGTAGATGCTGTAAGAGTTTCAGGATCGATTACGCCATCAGCGTAAGCCTGCTGTAATCTAAGAAGAGCTGCTTTTGTCTCTTCTGTCTGGAATCCGTCATACCATGTTCCGTCATCATCCTGAAGGATTGCTGGATAAGAATCCTGCCAGAATTCAGGCAGATAGTTGATGTATGGAGCTTCGTTTCCTACGAAACCAGCTGCGATAACACCATATGTATCGCCATCAACACCGTTTCCATCTGGATCGCCAGTATGGAATGCAAGGAGCATGTTGTAGTAGTCATCATATGTCTTGATTGAATCAGCATCGATACCTACAGCATCAAGCCAAGCCTTCTTTACATATGTAACACATCCGTTACCATATGTAGGAGCAAATCCGTAAAGGTGACCTTCTGAATCCTTAAGGTTCTCGTTGATTGCAGGAAGAATCATTCTCTCCTGGAAATCAGCGTTGTCATATGCATCTGCCATATCCCAAAGAAGACCTGTAGGTGCATACTGCTTGAACATATCAGCACTCATAATGATTACGTCTGGGTAATCGCCGCCTGCGAAAAGACGACCTACTGCATCAACGTATCCTGAGTGGTCAAGCTGTGAAATCTGAAGATCGATATCGTGACCGATTGCTTCTGATACAGCTTCCTCCCACTGTGCTTCGAACTCAGCCTGTCCAGCATCAACTGTAGCTGTAAGAGTTCCGTTAACTACCATCTTGAGTGTTGTTAACTCATAAGTAGACTCCTCTGTAGCTTCTGCTGTGTCAGCGCTCTGCTCTGTGCTTGTGCTTTCTGCAGAATCTGTTGTAGTTGTTGTAGTAGTAGAAGAATCTGTACTACAAGCTGCAAGAGATGTTACCATTGCAGAAGCAAGCAAAACTGATAAGACTTTTCTCTTCATTTTGTTACCTCCCTATAAAATTGGAAAAAGTTATCTTTGCCAGAAGTTTGTTTCCTGACATGTAAACTCTAACATTTGAGATTCAATATCATCAAGAGCCAATTTTTTAGGTAGTGTGCAAATTTTGACTGAGGTCTCAGAACCCCTGATTTTACAAGGTTCATGAAAGAGCTTACATATTGTTTTTTTTTTATAAAACTGATACAATAGGCGTGATTTAAATATGAATTTAGGAGCATTTGTATGCCTGATAATAGAAAACCAAATACGCGATACAAGAATAATGACGAGTCAAAAAATGCACTCATGATCAGAATGATCAGCTCCTACAGTATTTTCCTCATTATTATACTTGTACTGTTCTACTTTATATTTAATGCTACTGAGAAAAACTCTACTGAAATATATAATTATCAGAGCAGAGCAAATTTTGTTAGTAACGTTGAGCTGTTTGAAAATGACATAGATATAATGGAAGTTTATGCCAGACAGATTCTTCAGAATAAGTCTTTCAGAAAGATCATGAATCAGTCTCAGGTTACAGATAGCTACATTTCTGCTGGTAACGAAAGCGTAAATACAATGGCTACAGATGTATATGCTACTGCTCTCTTACCAATAACGGACGTTTTTTGCTATTTCCCTTTGACAGATTACATACTTAATCCTACTTATTTTATAGATTTCAGTCGTTATTATAATTGGATAAAAAAGTATCCTGCGAACCTCCAGGATTCTTTTATGGAGCTTTTAACAGATTCTTCCAATTATGGTAAGTTTATTTCCCTGGATGAGTACACACCAAACTCCTCCAAGCATTATTATCTGTATTCTATTAATATGGAAGATTTATATTATATGGAAGCAGATGCGATAATGTGCTTTATTTTGGATGAATCACAAATTTCTACCTTATTTAATATATCTGATATCAGATCCTCAGGATTGCTATTTGCAACCAATGAAGAGGGTGAAATAATTTTGAACGTCTTTGA
>JAZRKG010000051.1:0-23890 GCA_045646185.1 Butyrivibrio sp. | reverse complement strand
AAATTTGATATTTCTTTTTACAAATAATCTCTGGAAAGGCCCAAGCCCATGAATGTCTATTACTGTGATGTGAGCAGTTTTGTAAATAACAACGCTCTTTTTGAAGAATCTCAAAGCTATTACCTTGGTCTTATTGACAGCGAACGTCTGGAAAAAATGAGCAGATATAAGTTCGTGGCCGATAAGGTAAGATCTGTAGCAGCAGGCATTTTGGTGCAGGTGGCTTTAAAGGATCATATACAGCAAAAAGTCTATTCAGGCTCAGAAGAAATAAAGCTAAACCTCTGTGATATTCTGCAGCCAGAAGAAGTTTTGCAGCTTCACTATTCTCCAAACGCTTACGGAAAGCCTTTTATCATGGCATATCCAAATTTCCATTTTTCTATATCTCACTCGGGAGACTACGTCTGCCTTGCATGTCATAATGACAAAATCGGCATGGATATTCAGGAAGAACGCGGTCCAAAGACCATGGCTATTTCTGCCAGATTTTTTGCCCCAAAGGAGCGGGAACTTCTTGAAGCTGCTACGGATAAGGAAAGCCGCGAGCACATGTTTTATCGCATTTGGTCTGCAAAAGAAGCCTACATAAAATATACCGGTCGCGGCATAAGTGAAAACCTGGCGTCCTTTACTATAGATCTCGAAGAAAAAATAGTAAAGGATACGGACACAAATGCTACAACCGGTTACCTATATGAACCTCTCACCCTCATAAAAAATTCATCTGCTATATGTATCGGACAAGAGGTTTCAGAACTTTATACCATCAAGGTAAACTTATAATCAGTCAAGATGGAATACTGGATGCAGATCAACTGCAACAGGGCTGTTATCAGGATTGGTCTCCATGATGTCAGCCATGAAATCCCACCATTTTCTGTTTATAGCTGTGTCTGCGCTTTTAGCCCAGAGCTCTTCGTCTTCAATTTCTATATATCCATACAAAACTAAGGTCTCAGGATCAAGATAGATGCTATAGTTATGTCCTCCATGCTCATGAATCATCTGCTGCATCTCAGGCCATAACTCGTTGTGCCTTTTCTCGTACTCCTTTTCCATTCCAGGATAAAGTTTCATCTTAAAACCTTTTCTGATCATTCCCCAATTCTCCTCCATAAAAAATTTATAATTCAGAGCTGTTGCTCTAAATATACCCTCTTATCAGTTTAATGGATTCTTGTAGAATTCCTTAAACTCTGTGTAACCCTGAGCAGTCAACTGCTCTTTCTGGAACTTCTTGTTCTTATTCATTCTTGCAACCAGAACCTGAACTCCGTTTGAACGCTCTTCCTGAGCTTTAGAGATGATGTCGCTGAGCATCTGTCCCTGAACGCCCTTTTCGATAAGGTATGCAACTTTACCGCTCTCGCCAGGAATCTTGAAGCCTTCATCCATCATGATCATGATGATACGCTCAAAACCAATTGAGAAGCCGCAGGCTGGCGTATCCTGGCCTGTGAACTTGCCAACCATCTTGTCGTAACGACCGCCGCCACCGCAGCTGCCGCCGTACTGAGGCATGGCAATTTCAAAAATAGTTCCTGTATAATAAGACATTCCACGAACCAGTGTAGGATCAAATACAATCTGGAAGTCAGCAGACTTGGTTGCTTCAACACTTGTTATGATTTCTTCAAGGCTGTTTTTAACTTCCTCATCAAGGAAATCGCCAAGAGTCTGGGCAATAAATGTAAGTCCTTCAACAGCACCCTTGTCCTGAACGCCCTTGAAGAGAGCCAGATACTTGTCGATTCCTGCCTTATCAAAGCCGTCTTTTTCAAGTTCTTCTGAAACGCCTTCAATGCCTATTTTGTCCATCTTATCAAGGGTGATGAATACGCTGTCATAGCTTTCCTCAGGGAATCCGCTGTATGCAGCCATAGCCTTTAAGATACGTCTCTCGTTTATTCTGATCTGGAAGCCCTTAAAGCCAAGTCTTCCAAGTGTAGTAGTTGTTGCAAGTATCAGCTCGATCTCAGCAAGGTTTGATGGCTCGCCAAGGATATCGATATCACACTGCATGAACTGACGGTATCTGCCCTTCTGAGGTCTGTCAGCTCTCCATACATAACCCATCTGAAGTGCCTTAAATGGTGATGGCAGTTCGTTCTGGTGGTTGGCATAGAAACGAACCAGAGGAACTGTAAGATCATAACGAAGACCGGAATCAGTAAGGTCGTTTTCTTCTTTGGCAGTCTCGAGATTGAGTTTTTCTCCACGCTTCATAATCTTGAAAATAAGCTTCTCATTCTCACCACCCTGCTTACTGTTTAAGTTGGCAAGGGATTCAACTGCGGGAGTCTCTATTGAAGTAAAACCAAATTTACCGTAGGTATCCTTTATTACGCCTATAACATAATCTCTCAGCTGCATCTCTGCAGGGAGAACGTCTTTCATTCCTGTAACAGGTTTCTTAATTAATGCCATAAATACTCTCCATATATCTTTCTTTTGCACTGTCAGGGCTTAGAGGCCCTTACAGAATCTAATCATATAATCATACTTAAAAGATTTTACTCTGATAAAGCATTAAGTGCAAGTGGATTTACATGTTCTGTTCTTGCAAATATTTCACAAATTCATCCACAGGCAGTGCCGGAGAATAATAATAGCCCTGAATATGATTAACGCCTAGTTTTTCAAGTTCCTCTGCCTGTTCCCTGGTCTCAACACCTTCTGCTACAATGTCAACCTTGAGAGTCTTTCCCATATTTATCATATTTACAAGCACATCGTAGCTTACCTCTGATTCAAAGGCAGATTGCACAATGTATTTATCAATTTTGATTATCTTAAGTGGCAGCTGCTTTAGCCTGCTGATATTGGAGTATCCTGTTCCAAAATCATCCAGAGAGAACTGATAGCCCATTTCGTGAAGCTTTTGAATATTGACATTCATCATCTCTGAAATTTCTTCAGACGAAGTCTCAGTAACTTCCATATTTATAGCCCATGGGTCAACGCCATATTTTTCAGCGATTTCGCTCACCATATTCGGAAGATTCTTCTGAATCATATCCACCACAGAAAGGTTGATTTCTATGTACTCAAGGCCATATTCACAGGCTTTGGTATTTTTAATAGCCTGGCAGGCCTTGGCAAATACGTATTTGTCCAGTAAGACAATGGTTCCGTTTTTCTCAGCAATTGGAATGAACACATCCGGAGAAATAAATCCCATTTCAGTATCTTTAAGACGAAGGAGCGCTTCTGCAGAGTCAAACTTTCTTTTTTGGTTGCTATATATAGGCTGGAAATACACCTCCAAAAGCCCCTCTTCCAAAGACCTTCTGAGAATGTTATCTATTTTTACCTCATAAAAATACTGATCGATATCAATGTCTTCTGCAGTCATAATGTACTTTTCATGACTGGAATTCATCTCCAAAGCATATGTGATCATGACAACCAGCTTTTCATAAGTCTCAAAATCTGCCGGGTAGCTCAGGATGCATTCTCTAAGGAATAAATTTATCGTTTGTTTTCCCACATTCCATTCCTCGCCAAAGCGCATAAGAGCTCTTCTGGCATAGTCCACTACCTCGTCTTTACCAGAGCTGTTTTCTATTATCAGTGCAAAGTTATCACTATTTACCCTAAAGAGACTTGCTCCATCCTTTAAGCTTTTGAAATAACTGGTTATTACAAGCAGCATGGAGTCTGCATCCTGTCTGGCAAAAGAGTTTTCGATAGAATACAGGTCTGAAATATTAAAATTGATAAAAGTAAACTTCTTCTTTTTTTCAATAAGTCCCGAAACATAATTTCTGAAAGCATTGGCATTCCACACTCTCGAATCAGAGTCCACATATCGGGACGGATTCTGCAGGGTAAAAACAAGAAACAGAAGTGACACTACCACAAGCGTTGCATAGGCTGATGAGGAATAGGTAATGATATACATTATTATTCCAAAAGCACTTATAACGATATAACAAATAACCGAAAACTTTTCGTCTTTGGTCAGCTTTTGTCCAAGCACAGTTCTGATGTACATGATCGACAGCACCAGTCCAAACAGTACAAATATTATATGAATATAGGTCAGAACAGCATAGATAGTGCTTAATATCTCGCTATCTGTAGCCGGGTTTAGCATCCACAGATTGTGAAAAAAGTCTGTGAAAACAATTACCGTGGCGTTTTGAAGCATACCTTTATAAAGCCTGTTCTGTCTGTCAGAAATCATTCCTTCGATGGAAAAAATGATGATGATAACAACCAGTGTGAGTATGCTGCAGACGTCAAACCATATATTAAATTCATGATAAGGTATATGAATAGCATCCATTTTAATCAGTTACTCCTCTTTTGCCAGATTATCCAGCAAATCCTCTGAAGTCTGAAATGGCCCATAATAAGTTCCAAAGCCATAATCGCAACCAATTTCTTCAACAATAGCCGCTTCCTGACTGTTCTCAATCCCTTCACCAAAAACATACATGGATATATCATGAAGCATTCCTACCATGCTTTTTACTACCTGTCTGTACTTTTCATCATCCATTGAAATGGTAATAAGTTCATGATCAAGTACAACACCAAAGACGTTCAGTTTTTCAATTTTTTTCGTATCTGAATATCCTATTCCAAAGCGGTCTATTACAAGCTTAATTCCATTATCTGAAATTTCCCTAAGCCTTTTCTGACCGTAATCTCCAATAGTAGAAAGGGCTGTCTCCGAAATTCTTAACATCATGTGGCCTTCCGGAATATTGTTCTGCGCAATAATAGAAAGAATCCTGTTTATGACACCTTTTTTCATAAGGCTGGTTCTTGAAATTCGTGTAAAGAAATAGCAGTTACTGTTACTATGCTCAGTTATGCTCTTAAGTGTCTCAACAGTGCGCTTTACCATAAGAATATCTGTATCTGACAAAGCTTTAGTATCTACCTTATCTGACAGATACTTAAGTCCTGAAAGCAGCTGGCCATCCAGTCCCGGAATAAAGGCTATGCAATCAATATATTTTTCAATACCCTCACCATTTGCCATATTAAATAGAGCTTTAACAGTATTTTTTTCAAGGCAGCTTCTTACAAGATTATCAAAATCTCTTCTGATAATTTCATTCTCAAATCTGATATCATCAACGGAAATTATATTCTGCCCCTTGAATTCATAGAGTTCATCTATGGTTTTTACCTTGGAAATAAGCTCTGATACTGTAGTGTAGTCTTTGGGATAATCCATGGACCAGACAAAACCATGCACATCTATAGCTATGCCGTTTACGTTCCACGGTTTTCCAAGTCTCTCAGCAATAGTCTTAAGCAGCGCATTCTTTTTTAGCTCTTCATTATCTTTCATAAGTAGCGCATAGATAGTGTCATCAAATCTGTAAATGCGAGTGTTATCTGTGAATCTTTCCAGATATTTGCTGATACTGTTAGTAAAATCTTCGCCACTAAACTGGCTGGAATAGAGTCTGTAGTTACTAAGAACGTCCACAGATATAAAGATAACTGTGTTCTTAAAATCTCTGTCTACACAAAGATTTATGTCTCTTGCAAAGGTTTTTTTGCTATAAAAGCCTGTCTGCATATCAATTGCTTCACTTGGGTTCTCAAGCACAATGTAAGCAAATACTATACTGACAGTATTAAAAAACTCCTCTACCAGCAGATAAGGGAAAAAGAACTGTATGATAATTCCAATCAGAATCGACACAATATAAAACGATAAATAGTTAAAGGTCCTCTTATGAAGAACTTTTTTGTTGGAAATCAGCATGATGAAGCTAGATATAAAATAATAGGCCGCCAGAACATAGTAAAGAAACTGATAGTCAGCTCTGTGGTAACTTCCGTCGCTGCTATAGTAAAAAAGAATCGGTGTAAATAAGTTGGCAATTACAAGGAGTGTTCCAATTAAAAAAACCGCAAACACCTTGATGGAGTTTTTGACGGTAACCACGTTTATGTTTAGAAGCGCCATCATGTACAGCATCAGGCAGGCTGCTGAAAGAAGGTGGAAAATATAGTAGCAGGAGCCCATAATATATTCAGCATAAATTAGCGCGCCAATAGTAGCTGCTTTTAGCTGCAGGAAGGTCTCGATTCGCTCCGCCACCGTTGCTATAAAAACAGCTATATACAGAAAGGTAAAAACACGGTTTTGATAGGTGGCAATTCTGCGCCTGACAATAGACATCATGAAAATTGACACCAATATGATAATGGCATATATATCAAAATAAAAATTGTATTGCATAAGCCTTACCACCGTCACTGCTTTTGTCTAATCTTAGAACCAATGCATCGGGTTACTTATAACTTTTGCTTTTTTCATAATTTCATCCGCATTTTGAGAAAGGTAGATTTCCAGTGCAAGAACTTCTTCTTTGGCAAAGCCATCCTGCTTTACTATCTTACCCTCCGGTAAAACACCTTCAGCAGTGCCGGGAACGCCATCCTTTACTCTGTCAAACTGCACTCTTACCATCTTTTTGCCATCCTGACCAGTGACAATTGCAGAATAGGTCATCTTCATTTCCTCTTTTACCGCTTCATTGTCATCTTCTTCAAGGGTTGTATTATCTATATTTAAATCAAAATTCATTATTGGTTCATCGAAATTATAATCGGCCATGCGAACACCTCTTTGCTATTATCCGGCTATTCTAATTTTAGTATAAACGGTATTTCAAGGCAATTAAAACTTTATAACATTTTAGTTGATTAACAGCATTAAATGCGATATATTAAGCAAGTTGGTTTTCTGCCAACACCGGTTGCAAAAAATCTTTTGCAATGATTCCACTACAATATAGAAATGGTGGTTTTACTTGAAGTAGCTTCGCACGCGCGTTGCAGAAAGGAGGATTTATTTTACCCCCGGGGTACAATTCATTTTTTACAGATAAAAAAGGAGATTTAAAATGTTTAGTTCAGTTACATCAGGAGCTGTGCATGGAATCATTCCTTATATGATGCAGGTTGAAGTCGATACTGGAGCTGGTCTTCCAGGCTTTAGCATGGTGGGCTATATGAGTGGAGAAGTCAGGGAAGCCGGCGAGCGAGCAAGGGTTGCTCTTAAAAACAGTGGTTTCAAGCTCCCCGCCCAGAAGATAACCGTAAACCTTGCACCTGCTGATATAAGAAAAGAAGGTATTGCTGTAGATCTGCCTCTGGCTATAGGGATACTACTATCTACAGGCAATCTGCCTGAAAGTTCCATTGAAAACACAGTGATCATAGGAGAGCTGGGTCTTGACGGAGAAGTCAAAAAGATTCAGGGTGTTCTGCCTATTGTGTCAAAAGCAAAAGAGGCAGGCTACAAAACCTGCATTCTGCCAAAGCAAAATGCAAGAGAAGGCGCGGCCATCAGTGGTATGAAAATAATCGGAGTGGAGACTCTTTCAGAAGCTATTTTTTACTTATCTGCAGATAAAAAGGACCGTGACAATATCATAGAGCCTACAAAGGTTGATTTAAAAGAAATCTTTGAAAAGAGCTATGATTACGAAACCGGAATTGATTTTGCAGATATAAATGGTCAGTCCGCAGTAAAACGGGCTGTGGAGATTGCCGCAGCAGGTTTTCACCATATATTGCTGGTGGGTCCTCCGGGCTCCGGCAAAAGCATGATTGCCAAGAGAATCCCTACTATCCTGCCTCCTCTTTCTGAGGAAGAATCTATCGAAGTATCAACAATCTATAGCGTTGCAGGAATGCTCGACAACGATGAAGTTCTTATGACAAAGCGTCCCTTTATGAGTCCCCATCACACAATTACAGAATCCGCCCTGGCTGGAGGCGGCAGAATTCCACGTCCCGGAGTCATAAGCCTATCTCACAGAGGCGTATTATTTCTGGATGAGATGGCCGAGTTTAGCAGGCCTACACTGGACCTTTTGAGGCAACCTCTTGAGGATAAAAAGGTCAATATTGCAAGAACCAATGGTACCTTTACCTATCCTGCGGATATGATGGTGGTAGGCGCCATGAATCCCTGTCCCTGCGGCTATTACCCGGACATGAACCGCTGCAAGTGCAAGGAAAATGACATTAGGCGCTATCTAAGTCATCTATCAGGTCCTATTCTTGACCGAATCGACATATCAATTGAAGCTCCAAAAGTAGACGTCACCGAGCTTAGCGGTGGCAACAGTCTAAATGAGAGTAGCAAAGTCATACGCAGCCGTGTCATGAAAGCAAGAGCCATTCAAGCAGAGCGCTTTAAAGGCACATCTCTTCGTTTCAACGCAGATATGGGGCCTTCCGATATAGCAAAATATTGTCAGCTTGGAATCACGGAAAAAAGGCTTATGGAACAGATTTTTCACACAATGGATCTGAGCGCAAGGACATATCACAGAGTACTGAAGGTAGCAAGGACCATTGCAGATCTTGACTCAAGCCAGCGTATACAGGACAGGCACATAACTGAAGCTGCCTGCTATAGAATGACAGATTCAAAATACTGGGGAAGGAATAAGGATGAGTAATATGGAAAATAATCTCGAAGAAATGTATGCCTTGTGGCTTTGCTCCATTCCTGGTTTTGGCAGGATAACCATAGGTAAACTCCTGTCAGAATATGGAAGCTTTGAAGATATTTATAAAACAAGGGATTTGTCGGAGGATACGCTTGCCGCAAGAAAGGCAAAAAAGTCAAAACAGGGCGAAGAACCTGGAAGCATGCTAAATACCAGGCAGCTGAAAAATTTTCTTTGTTTTAAAAAGAAGTTTTCTCCAATGGAGCTTTTGGAAAAGAATCAGAAAAAAGGTGTATCCTTTGTATCCTGCAAAAGTCCTCTTTTTCCAAAAAAATTATCTGAGATAGCTGATACGCCCGCAGGTCTTTTTTTCCTTGGACAGCTCCCTGATCCTTCAGTCCCAAGCGTGTCCATAATTGGAGCAAGAATGTGTTCTGAGTATGGAAGGTATGTTGCAAGAGAGTTTGGAGAAGCTCTTGCAAGCGCAGGAATTCAGGTAATAAGCGGTCTTGCCAGAGGAATTGACGGAATAAGCCAGAAGGCTGCTGTTGAGAGCGGCGGAACTTCTTTTGCAATCATGGGATGTGGCGTGGATATATGTTATCCTGAGGAAAATCTCGAAATATATAAAGCATTGCAGGAAAAGGGCGGAATAATTTCTGAATATCCGCCGGGCACAAATCCTTCTCCCGGTCTTTTCCCACTAAGAAACCGCATTATAAGCGGGCTATCAGATGCTGTGCTTGTGGTTGAAGCCAAAAAGAAAAGCGGCACGCTGATCACAGTGGATATGGCACTGGAGCAGGGCCGCGAGGTCTTTGCTGTCCCCGGAAGGATTACAGACCGTTTAAGCGATGGCTGTAACGACCTGATCAGGCAGGGAGCTAATATTGCAATGACTCCTGAGGATGTCATTTCTATGTTTGCAACTGGTGATGACGATAGTTGCTCTGGTGGCAGCGATGGCACTCAGGACAATGAACGCTGCGGCGTTTTGACAAGGCTGCAGCTCTCCGAGCAGGAAAAAAAGGTGCTTACAATACTTGACCTCAATCCAAAGGCTATTTCCTCTATTCACGAAGAGCTGGGAAATATGGGCACCGCCTTGTCAATTCAAGCCATGCTTGATACGTTGGTGCACCTTTCTATCAAAGGCCTTGTCATCTCAGATGGCGGCTATTATCGATTAGCCTCCTCACTTGCAAAAAGCCTTTTTACATTGTCATAATCATATTTCTTTATGATGCCAGGTTCTTTCTGTGGAAGGTCATCCAGACCTTCCCATGGGATCAGGCATATATGACGCTTTTCATCAGAGTGCTTGGTGACAAAATTTTCTCGCTCTTCTGCTGTAAGCTCATTTACAGGAAGTCTGGTCCAACCATGGGTGTAGTGGAAGGCATTCCATCTTCTGTGTTCGTAGCGTGCCATTTTCCAATAAGCGGTTTCTTTTTCTTCGTCGTTCATGCCAGAAAGCTCATATCTGTCGAGAAGTACTTTCTTATTTGGCACATCCATAATAACTGCACGGTTGGACTGCTGTAAGAAGGTTCCTATCTGACTCCACTTCTCTTCGCTTTTGGACTCAGCGCTATATTGTCCGTGAAGAGCTCTTGCTGCATTGTCAATTCGTCTGCAGATAAGGTCTTCATAGGAGTACAGGCTTGAATTGTCCTGAAGGAAGAAGACATCTTTTTCCCTGGACAAAAGTTTAATGCTTCCGTTTGCTCTGTCGTGAAGAACCACAATGAGCTGAGGGCGCTTTACGTCGTTGCCAAGACGGTGATACATCCTTATAAGGCGCATTGCCATATGAACGTTTTCTTCAGTACTTCCCAGGGATATAAAGAGCTGATCAAAGTTTGCAGCGTCTTTTTCCATAATGTCAAAAAAGTCTTCAGTTCCAGGTTTCGCTTTGGAAAAACGGATTCCTTTTTCTTTCTGGAAAAATGGGATATCCTGCAAGAGCTCAGCTTTCTTCACCTTACGGTTGTTGTCAAAAATAAGTGCCTTGAGACCCCATGCGTCGCTATCTTTAACTTCTATTCCGCTATTTTCATAAGAGGAAAGAAGAAACTCTAGGGATAGGGAGTTGAATCCAACGATTCCAACGTAAAAAGGTCTTGTGGCAACTTTGATATGTTTTTTGGTAACGTACAAATCCTTGTCGATCAGGTACTTTATTGGCAGATGGTTCTGCATAAAGGTCCTGATGATAAGGCCCTCTTTTGACACAAGATAAGCATCTATATTCTCGTATTTAAGATCCATATGGCGCATAAGCACATTATCCAGAAAGGCTGTTACTTTAAGGCCTGAGACTTTGCTGCCAATGGTATTGAGGTCGTGAAGCCACGTGATATTGCTGTTATTAGCTGCTGGAAGAAGAACCACGGTGTAGCTCTTATTTTTGCTAAAAGATGCGATGTATTCACGGCTTGCCTGGAAAGCCCCTCTTATAGGCTGTTCATCAATTTCTTCAGGAGAATCCGGAACGTTCCCGTCTATAAAAACAATAGGCACAAATGGCGCATCTTTTTTTACATCATCAATAAGTGCCTGAGCGTCGTCTTTACTACCTATGATCACATAGACTTCTTTACTTCTAAAGATTCTGGCTCTGATGATAAAGCGCATGATTGCCTGATAAAAGAACAGGTAGACTACTGCACCCAAAGTCAGAACTGATGCCATAAACATGACAAAAACGCCCTGTGGACTAATGCCATCAGTATCGCCCTGGAAGGTCATTGCCTCCGGAGCCCTGTATATACTGGTCAGGAAGATTTCCCAAAAGGATGAGCTATCCTGGCTACTGAGACTGTTTAATAAGAAAATCAGCGCTACAATTACAAAATTGTAGGCAATAACATATAAACTTTCATATCTTTTTTCTACACTTCTAAGGTATAAATATAATAAAAACAGACCTATGAAATATATTAAAACTATCATGAAGCCCTCTCCTAAGTTGTTTTTAATGTAGGGTTCAAAAGTTAAAAAGCATTTTGAATCCTACATCATTAAATATACTGACAATAAGCCAAAAAATCAAACATTTCTCCGCATCAAACTGTCTATAAATTATAGAGAAAACGTGTTAAACTATTAAAACGTGAAAAAAGTTATTGGTGAGGATAAAAAATGGTTAAGCACTATAATGCATTTATTTCATACCGGCATTCTGAGAAAGACTCTAAGATTGCGGCTGAGATTCAGCGCCAGTTAGAGCGTTGTCATATTCCAAAAGCAATTAAAAAGCAATACGGAATCAAGAAAATAGCAAGAATTTTCAGGGATAAGGAAGAACTTCCTATTACCAGTAATCTGAATGAGAATATTGCTAATGCACTGGAAAACTCTGATTATCTCATTGTTATTTGTTCCACTTCTACCAAAGAATCCATGTGGGTTCCAAGAGAAATCGAATATTTCCTTCGTAATCATACCAAGAAGCAGGTTCTTACTGTACTTGTAGACGGCGAGCCTTTGGATGTAATTCCAAAGATGCTTTTATCTGAGCAGGTAATAAAGTATGACGGTCTTGGCAATAGCTTTGTCACAGAGGAGCCAATTGAACCTCTGTCCTGTGACTATCGTATGCCTGTTAAAAAAGCCAGAAAAGAGGAGCTTCCCCGTCTTGCAGCTACTATAATTGGCTGCTCCTATGACGAGCTTGTGCGCAGACAGAGACAGTACAAGATAAAGCGTGTTACTTCTATTCTTTCTGTAGCACTTGTTTTGGCAGGCCTGGCAATCGCTTACCTTGCATGGAGTACTGTAAGGATACAGGAAAACTACCAGGAGTCCCTAAGAAATCAGTCAAGGTATCTGGCCAATGAATCGCTGAATCTCTTAGAAGATGAACAGCGAATAAAAGCCATACTGTTGGCACTTGAGGCACTTCCTTCAGAAGAAAATCCGGAAAGACCTGTAACTCCTGAAGCTGAATACGCTTTGTCAACATCTGTTCTGGCATACACTACTCTATCAGGAAGCAATATAGCATCTGACTGGAATTACCAATGCGCCAATACTGTATCCGGCTATGAGATAAGCCCTTCAGGCGCCACCCTGACTGCTTATGACAAATCCAATTATGTGTATATCTGGGATACTTCAACAAAAGAATTACTTTCCAGATTAGCTTATAACTCTTATATTAACGACATAAAGTATGTTGATGATGATAGTTTAATAATCTGCAGTTATGAGTGTTTTGAATGCATAAATCCAAAGACTGGCGAAACCTTATGGATAGACAAACCTGAAACAATTCCAGAGGAAATAACCTCTTCAGATGTCTATTTACACGGCGATACCTTTTTGGCTTACTCTACTACTACAAATAAACTATATGAAGTGTCAACTGCCGATGGAAAAATAGTTCGTGAGCATCCAATACCGCTTGATGCAGATGGTAATACAATAACAATCACGGACATTATTGTATGTGAAGACGATAGCGTAAATAAGATAGTAATCTCTTACCACTACCCTTCCTACAGTGATTTTTCGCTAATGCTATATGATCTTGAAACAGATACTTATGAAAACTATAGCGAGGTACTACCTTATATAAACGCTACTGCGTATATTGATTCAGATAAACTGGCAATAATGTGCTCCGTAGATCCGGATGGCGGATATTCCAGCTATTCATTTTACGACATGAAGGTATTAAATGATTCTTATATGCAGATTTATTTAGTAGACCTGTCAGATATGTCATTAATTTGGAATAATACCCTTACTTATACTCAGGTATCCTGGGGCTCAGAACTGATGGAATATAACTATATAGATCAGGATAATGAGAGCCATAGTTCGCTTCTTGCTTATGCAGGAAATATTGCTACTGTGTATTCATTAGATAACGGAGAAATACTGGCCACCTACAATCTAAATACACCAATAATTTATTCCTGCGACAACAATGATGGAACTATACAGTTTGTAACAAACGATGGATATATGGGCGCCTCCAGCAATAAGACTTCTTATGACAGCGCCACTTTGATCAAATACTTTGCAAATGGCATCGATTCGATTAAATTCAGAAAAGGCGCTTATATACATAAGTCTTCGGGTTCAGAGATAATACATTATTCATCCTATAATTACGATGACTCCATTACACTTATGGATGATTCAGGTATTAATAATATTGCAGATTCATATATAGGTGATAAATACCTTACAATCATTCATTACGTTTACAACTCTTCTTCTGAATGTTACCTAAGCATTTATGATCTTGAAACCAAAACGCTTGCCTATGAATATGACCTTGGCACTGAAGCATCCTATAGTCAGTTCAAAATACTGGAAGAAGACGGTGATACAATTAAATTTGTAAGCGTAAATGATACTGATGACTATAGTTACCATGATTTGAATCTGTATACAGTCAATGTTGCAGAGCAAACTCTGGATTATGATAAGACTACAGAATCACCAATACGAGATATACAATATACAGTCTATAATAACGGATACTTGTACATGGGCTATAGCGATTATGGCTCCACAGACTATCTGGCAATGATAAACGTTGCAGAATCAACCTGCGATTTTATTGAATTTGAAACCTATAGCGGAAGCTTCTATGATCCACCTGTAGTCAGCAATAATGCCAATTACGTTTTTTGTTGTACAACAGGGTATTATTATCTTAGTGAATATGGATATTATCTGGTAGATATTACAAACAGATCTGATCATTACCTTTTTACCTCTAATTCTGAGTTTGCCTGTGGCGCTTTTGATGATGAGGAAAAATATTTTGCCTGTGCTAACGAAAATTCAATCTACATGTATAGCACTGATGGTACTCTGCTATGGGAACTTCCTACAGATGGCATAGTTGCTTATGATATGGAAATTCATAATAATGAGTTGTACATTGTTGTAAGCGGTGGATTATTAAGGAGATATTCAGTAGAGGATGGAACCTTCCTGTCCCAAACAGATATCATGATAAGCAGTATGCATATAAACCAGAAAACAAACTGGTATTGGGATGATGAGAATTCGTTGTTATTCTATACTTATAAAGACGTACTCAGTATTATTGATACTAAAAACTGGATTATGACTTCCTATGCGTCAAATGCCATCGGATACAGTCCTGTTTATGACATCATTTGTTCCCATACATATACAACAGATTCAAATAATAATTATGTTGGTTACTACAAGCACTACACAGTTCAGGACCTTATAGAAAAAGGGAATGAAATCGTTCAGAATGCTACTCTCTCAGATGAAGAGAAATCACTTTATGGAATAAAATAATGAATAATCGAGTAGGAAGGCTGCCAGCCTTCCTACTCGCCTGCGAGCCGCTGGTCAGCTTTAGCTGACATATTTCATTGCAGCGGCTCTGCAATAATTAAAATGCAGACCTTTGAGATTTTGGTTTTCGTCTCAAAGGCCTGCTTTTTTATTATATATTTTGTGACTTACTCAGTTACCACTTCAAATACTACCTCAAGAGTTTCGATGTCGCCAAGGCTGTCTTTATCAAAAAGGCAGCTTGTGCAGTCGCTAAGAGTCTGGCTTGATCGTCCATTAGATGGAGCGCTTGAGCCAAGTGTACTGCCATAGGCAACAATCCACTCATTGTAAAGGTTAACTCTTGTGCAAACGCCGTCGTCTGAGGTTGTATAGTAATTATCTGCAAATTCAATGCTTTCACCATTTATTTTGATATCTTTAATCTCTATGATTGCATCCGGATAAAGAGTCTCGCCGTTGGTGATACCAAGAGCCATGAAGGAAGTTCCTGTAGCATATCCATTGGATGTGCCTGTAAAATCAAGAGATACTGTGTACTCTCCAGCTTCGGTAACAGTTGCTGTGACGCCTTCTATACCGGTTGTTGCTGAGTCTGGAGCATACTCACCAACACAGTAGATTGCACTCCAGTCGCTGGAAGCATACATCAAAAATGCCACTGCTGTTGCATCTTCCTCGCTACTTTCAGATGAGCTGTCATCATTATCTGCATCCTCTGAGGATGTGTCATCATCAGTTGGATTAGCTTCTCTGTATGCAGCTGCTGATTCTTCAGTGTAGAATGTGTATGTAATCTCAATAGTTGTAAAGGTTCCAAGTGTAGAGTTATCTATCAGACAGGATGTTGCTGCTGAAGCAGAACCCGTAAGTGTTCTTGCCGCTGATGGAGCACTTGAACCAAGCGTCTTGCCATATCCAACAACCCATTCATTATAAATATTTACTCTTGTGCAGCTGCCATCATCAGACGTTGTATAGCAATTATCTGCAAATTCAATACTTTCGCCATCTACCTTGATATCTGTAATCTGAACAACGCTGTTAGGATAGAGTTCTTCGCCATTTGCAATTCCAATAGCCATGAATGCTGTACCGGTTGTTCCTTCTCTTTCTGTAAAATCAAGACCGATAGTATATTCTCCATCGCCTTCAATATCTACAGTTGTTGCTGTAATTCCTGAAGATGAGCTGTCTGGCTTGTATTCATCACCTACGCTATACTGAACTGACCAGTCGCTTGAAGTGTACATAAGCCATGATGTTGCTACACCTTCTGTTGCGCCGGTTTCTTCATAAGCTTCACTTCTGAGCTCTTCAAATTCTGCTGTTGCTTCAGCTACAAGTTCATCCAGGGTTTTGCCTTCTTCAGAATCTACATCTCTTGAAGCAAAAATCTCTGCAACTTCATCATATCTCATGCCTACAGAATCTCTGTCAAATTCGTTATTGCAGTCCCACATAACAGGAGCAACATCATTAATTACGCAGGTATCAAGGAATGCTTTCATATAAGTTGTTGTGCCTTCTCTAAGAGTATTGTCACTCATAAGAACGCCCCACTCACCTACAATTACACCTACACCTGCTTCAGTAAAGGTGCTGAGTTTGGCCACCTGAGATTCCATATAAGAGAAGTCGCTGGTACTTCCCCATGAATCAACGCTTCCAAAGATACAATATCCTGATGGGTCATAGTAATGAACAGATACAAGAAGCTTGTCATCTACTGTATCTGTAGGGATGACATATCTTGAATCTATGGTCTGATCAATATTTGTGCCATATCCAGCCAAAAGCAGGAATCTGTCACTGTTATTTGAACCAGAGCTTCTTACGATATCTACAAAGGTCTGATTGAGCTTATTAGTCAGTTCATAACACTCGTCAGTTGTAAGTACGCCGCCGTCTTCAAGTACATAATCACTGTATCTGGTGGTGCTTGCCTTATCGTTGAATCTATCACCAAGCTCTTCGTTACCACTTTCAAAAATAAGGTGGTCGCCTTTGTCCTTGAATCTGTCTGTAATCTGTGTCCACATCTGCGTGTACAGCTCGTAGGCAGAATCCTGAATAGCTTCATCAGAATTGCCAAACATAGCCCACCATCCACCGTCCCAGTGGTCGTTGATTACAACATACATATCGCTATCAAGGGCATAATCCACAACCTCCTCAACTCTGTCCATAAGAGCATCGGATATTACAAACTCGCCACTTTCCATGCCGCTTGCAACATCAATACCATTGGTCCATGCTACTGGAATTCTGATGCTGTCAAAGCCAGCATCCTTCATGCCCTGGATCATCTCCTTAGTAGTAACAGGCTGTCCCCAGGATACTTCGTAAGCTGTAACTTCATCAGCGGTTGTTGCAACACCGCTGGATCCTGTTGCTTCCAATGTATTTCCTAAATTTATTCCGTTTCCTAATAATCTGGATAATTCGATTGCAGATAAAGAACTTAAGTCATCGGTAGTATCTGCACTGTCCGATGAATCATCACTATCTGATTCTGATGAACCCTCACCTGCAGATGAAGATTCTCCTGCAGAACTGCTTGCACTTGATGCGTCATTTGATGCATCTTCTGATGAGGAATCATTTCCTGAAGAGTCTTCACTTGACGAGTCGTTCGATGCATCCCCCGAAGCATCGTCCTTATGCTCATCATTTCCATGAGATCCAGGTTCTTCATTTTGCGTGTGGTCTCCAGGATTGTCTGGCATACTACAAGCACTAAGGCTCATAGTAAGTGTTGCTGCAAGAATAGCAGCAGAAACTTTTGCTACACCTTTTTTCATGCTATACCTCCCAATATTTAATTGTAAAGAATTGATAGATACCATTAACAATCATACATTGAGAGGTCCTTAGGATAATACCGGAAAAATCCAATCTTTTTTCCGTAAAAAATAAACATCCCACTATCCGGCATCATCCCATTACATCATAAGTTTTGTCAAAAATGTCTTCTTTTATAATATAGATATCACTGGTATCATCGCATCTGCATACCAGGTAATCTCCTATTTCTCCTGAGAAATACTTTTCTTTATCCCATTTGGTAAAAATCTTAACTCTGCGCTTAAGCTTTCTTGCAAAAACATCAGCCTTACCATAAGAGACGCAGGATCTTGCATACGGAAGCAGGGACTTTCTTACACCTGTAATACTATTTCTGATACTAGGTGAGTATTCAAATTCCTTCTCGTATTTCTCCGTGGTTTTCTTGTAGCTCTGATTAAATCTGTCCTTGGAAATAGGATAAACCTCTCCTGATACACCAATCATCAGGTAGTTATCATCACCTGTGACGATTTCAACGTCGCCTTCCAAAGTACGAATCTGAGCAATATTTCCCTCAGGAAATACATCTGTAGAGTGAACATAGCCAACATTAAGGGTCTTTTTGTTGTATCTGGTCATCTTGTTCAAGTCTACAACATAATTTTCTGCATAAATTATGTCAAAGCTATTGAAGTAGCTCTGTATTCTCTCACGCATTATCTCTTCTACAACTCTGTTTTTATGCTCCTGAGTTGTTGCGTTTTTGAAGTTCCTGTATTTCTTTTCAAGAAGCTCTGGCTTTATGGTGCCACCGGCCTTGCTGACATGACCACCGCCACCTCCAAGGTTTTCTGCAAGTTTCATTGCAAGCTCATCTGCTCTTACTTCTTTTATGCAGCTACGAACCGAGAACTTTACTTCTGAAGGCTTGCAATAATAAACAAGGCATACATCAACCGCATCAACTGTAAGGACAAAGTCACTGATAACACCAAGAATATTTGGGTCACAAGGGTCTGCAGAAACCACTATATATCTGTGACTGTCATAATACTCATAGCCAAGGATGGCAAGTCCTGTAATCTTAAGCTCATTTAAGGAAATATTAGCATTTTGAAGCCTGGTAATAAGCATTTTTTCATAGCTGATAGAATCACGTAGATCTCTGTCCAGAGGGTGTGATATCTCGGAAAGAGAATTGGTATCAGTATAGAGTCCGTAAAAAAGCGCTGTTCCAAGGAGTTTTCTTCCAGGCACAGGTTCCAGTGCATCTATATCCAGTCCCTCTTCATTTATCATATCCCAAAGTATAGTTGAACAGCTTCCAATATTAGCCCGTATTTCAGTCATCTTAGGAAGCTTTTTGGATACCTGGTGATGATCAATAACTGCAGTCTTTCTGGATGGAAGCGTCGTAACGTTTCTCTCTCCTGCCTGGCAGTCAACTGTTACTAGAAAAGGTACTTTTTCCTCTACATCCGCTACATACTCTATGGGAATCTGCAGTTCATCTATCATTATCTGAAGATTGCTCTTATGAATCTTGTTTATACCGCTATATACAAATCTTACTTTCTTATTGTTAGATTTTAAATACAGGTACAATGCATAGCCTGAAGCCAAAGCATCTGCATCAGGGTTGTCATGGCACTGTACTGTAATATCATCAAAATCTAATAATTCCCTTAACTTCATCTTTTAAATCCTTTTAAATAAAAAAATCCATCTCCCTTCTGATTATACTCCAAGAAGGGAGATGGACAAGTTAATTTGTATTAAATTGCTTTTAGCAATTATTAAAATTAATAATCGTGCTCAACTTCAATAGTCTTAAGCTTTCCGTCTCTGAATGAGAAGTAATAACCATCAGAATATCCGTCTGGACCATCGACATCGATGTATGAGTATGTTGATTCCTCTTTTAACTCATAATTAACACCGGCATCTGTAAGAGCCTTTTCAACTTCTTCAACAGTCATTCCAAATGTAATGCCATTTGAAACCTTTACTGAAATTGAAGGATTAGATGGGTCTGATGCTGAAACTGTTACTTCTTCAACAAGGCAGTTCTCAATGCTCTGAATGTAATCATCTTCATTGTATACATAGATTCTAAGAGACTGATTGTTCTTACTGAAGGTAAATGCTTCCATTGAGTGAGCTGCAATATCAGTTGACTTGTTATCAGTAATCTTCCATCCGTTATCAAGGAATTCCTGAACCGGGCAATACATGTAGTAAAGATCACCCATAATCTCTACAGTATAATCAAAGAAATCACTGCTTAATGACTTAGGTGCAACATAATCTGTGATGTATGAAGGAGTCTCACCCTTTACACCAAGAGAATCTGAATCATAACCCTCTGGAGTATCACCAAGACACTTGTATGTAACTGACTCTACTTCTCCATCATACCATCTGATTTTCAATGAATGATTGTAATCTGTTGAGTATGTGTAAGACTTGCTATCAGCTGAATCTGATTCATATGTTTCAGAAGGAAGGCCATAAGCAGCTTCAATATCCTCTGGTGTTACTGAAATAGCATCTACGTTTCCTGGAAGGATAATCTGTACAAGCTTCTGCTTATCATAATATGAATCGTAATCGAATCCGCTGATTATGCAATCATCCAATGAAACTGTGCTATCTGCATAGTTTGAAATATAGAATGTAAGCTTAGCACGTGACTCTGTGTGTGTATATTCATAATATGTATATGAATTGGCGTTTAATGTATCTGAAGAATGGCTACCTGTTAATGTCCATCCTCTCTCTTCAAGCTCTGTTGCATACATTGGAAACTGATAAAATTCACCATTGATGATAGCCTGGAAAGAATAAACATCATCTGAAAGCTCACCGTCATAAGAAGCTGATGAAGACTTCTTGGTTGTTGTCTCTTCTACTTCTTCTGTTGTAGCCTCTGTAGCTGCTTCTGAAGCTTCTTCTGTTGCTTCATCTGTAGCCTCTACAGTTGCTTCCTCTGTTGCCTCTACTGTTGCTTCAACTGAAGCTACTACTGAAGCACTGTCATCGTTGCTCTTGTTCTTTTTGGATTTGCTCATTGCAAATGCACCAATACCGCAAACAAGTACTAAAATTACTGCTCCGATAATGATAATTGGAAGAGCTGCGTTCTTCTTTTTAGGTGCCTGCTGTGGCTGACCAAACTGCTGTCCTGCGTTAGGACCATACTGATTGCCGCCAAATCCTGGCTGCTGATTCATGTTTGGATTGCCATACTGTCTGTTAGCAAACTGCTGTCCGTTTGGCTGACCGTTGAACTGCTGTCCGTTTGGCTGGCCATTAAATGGCTGCTGGTTGTTAACTGTCTGTGTATTATTGCCTGACATAAATGGCATTGCGCCACCCTGCTGTCCATTTTGAGCTGAAGTGTTTGGCTGATTATTAGCCTGCTGATTTGATGCATTTACAGCTGAATTTTGTGCATCAACGTGAGATGGTGCTTCCATCATAGGTGCACCACAATTTGCGCAGAACTTGGTATCGTCTGCATTTTGTGACCCGCATTTACTACAAAACATCTTTTTCATTCTCCTTTTTCCCACAATGTTTAATATCATACTACAACTAACAGCAAATTTCAAACCGTAAATTTATAATATAATACCCTACTTTTTAGTAAAACCTTCAATGTAGAGAAATAAGGAGTTTTAAATGGTTAATGTAGCATTTTTAGATTTAAAGTGTCTGGATCCTGGGCATATTTTATGGCCACATCATGCGTAATACGGCCATCTCTGAACATCTGCAGAATTGCATCATCCATCGTGATCATGCCCTGTTTACGGTTAGTCTGAATGATAGTAATAAGCTGATGAGTCTTGCCCTCTCTAATCATATTTCTAACTGCAGAATTTACATGCATGACTTCAAAGGCAGCTATTCTTCTGTCTACATCAACTGTAGGCATGAGCTGCTGGGATATGACTGCTTCCAATACACCCGCCAGCTGAACTCTGATCTGTTGCTGCTGGTGTGGTGGAAAAACATCTATTATACGGTCAACGGTACTGGCTGAACCAATGGTATGAAGTGTAGATAATACCAGGTGTCCTGTTTCTGCCGCTGTTATAGCTGTACTTATTGTCTCAAGGTCTCTCATCTCTCCTACAAGGATAACGTCAGGGTCCTCTCTAAGCGCAGCTCTAAGAGCACTGGCATAGCTGTTACTATCCAGTCCGATCTCTCTTTGGTTGACGATGGATTTGTCATGTGAATACAAAAACTCAATAGGATCTTCCAGGGTTATGATATGCGCATCCCTGGTTTTATTAATTTTATCGATTATAGATGCAAGGGTGGTTGATTTACCACTTCCTGTAGGACCCGTAACTATTACAAGTCCGCGCTGTTTTTTGTAAAGTTCAATAACTGATTCAGGTATTCCAAGGGATTCAGCACTGGGAATTTCAGATGTAACTACTCTGAATGCCATGGCAACAGAGCCTCTCTGTTTAAAGACATTTAAACGGAATCTTCCCACTGTTCTGATAGAGAATGCCATATCATGCTGTCCATTTTCTTCCAGCAGCTGCTTCTGGGTATCATTCATGATTTCATCAGCTATAGCCTTGGTATCAGGTGGCAGCATCTTACCATATTTATCCATTGTGATCAGCTTGCCATTTATTCTCATTTTAGGAGGAATACCAACTGTCAGATGTACATCTGATGCTCCCAGATCCTTTGCTTCCTTTAAAATATCTTCAATCAAAGACATATTCGTCACCCCTTGTTATAATGCACTACTATTCATTATATCAACTGTTTTTTTGCGCCGCAACGAACATACGTCACTATAATATGAAATATTGATTAACAATCAATCCAGTAAAAACTCTGACATAACGTAGTTACTAACATCCATGCCGTATTCAGTGAGCCTGAGCCGATCGCTGTTTTTTTCCAGAAGGCCTTCTGATATTTTCTTTTGTATTACAGCTCCGTATATAGAATCAATATCTTTTCCAAATCTATCTGCAAACCCGGCAATGCTGATACCATCAGTAAGGCGAAGTCCCAAAAACATAAACTCTTCCATTTGGGCTTTTTCATCAAGCGGTGTTATTTCGCATCTGATTTTTTTACAGGAAAAAGAGTCACTGGCGGCAAGAAGCCTTGTATATTCCTCCAAATCACTGATATTGCTCCATCTGACATTTTCAATCATGGAAGAGGCACCAAGACCAAATCCAATATAATCTACGCCGGTCCAATAAGCTTTGTTGTGAATGCAGCTGAAGTCACAATCTTTTTTCAGGGCGTAATTGGAAATCTCATATCTTTCGTAACCATATTCCTTAAGAAAAGATTTGGTTGCATGATACATACGCCGTTCCTCATCTTCGGACGGAAGGCTGCCTGAGCCTTCTGAGGCAGTAGCATCTTCTCCATACAGGTCAAAAAAAGGAGTGCCTTCTTCTATAATAAGACTGTAGGCAGATATGTGCTCAGGCTTAAGGCTTACCACCTGACGCAGCGTATCCATATAGGAGTCAAAACTTTGTCCCGGAAGTGCGCTAAGCACGTCAATATTTACATTTTTAAAACCTGCTTCTCTTACAAGGTTATAACAATCAAGGAATTTCTGATTATCATGTATTCTTCCAAGAGCCTTTAGTTCATCATCTTTGGAAGATTGCATGCCAATGCTTATACGGTTTATTCCCGCACTCTTGTAAGTCAAAAGCTTTTCTCTGGTGACTGTTCCAGGGTTCATCTCCATCGAAATCTCCGGATTGCCCGAAAAAGAATATTTTTCCCCAAGCGCCTCCATGATTTTGGATATGCAAACAGCATCTGGTAATGAAGGAGTTCCCCCGCCCAGGAAAACCGAGCGGATGGAAAAATCCTCAAAATCAGATGCTGCCTGCTTTATCTCATTGATCAAAGAATCAATATATTTATTTTGAATATCTCTGGATGCATTGAATGAAAGAAAATCGCAGTAGTTACATTTTTTTACACAAAATGGAATATGTACATATACAGCTAAATCTTTCATATCATTACTCCATAATCAGTTGTCTTCATCAAGCTTTAAGACGCTAAGGAAAGCTGCCTGTGGTATCTCAACGTTACCAATCTGGCGCATTTTCTTCTTACCTTCTTTTTGCTTCTCAAGAAGCTTACGCTTACGGGAAATATCACCGCCGTAGCACTTGGCAAGTACGTCCTTACGCATAGCCTTAACTGTCTCTCTAGCGATAACCTTGCCGCCAACTGCAGCCTGGATAGGTATTTCAAAGAGGTGTCTCGGAATCTCAACCTTGAGCTTCTCACACATCTTACGGCCACGCTCATACGCACCGTCCTTGTGTACGATAAAG
>JAZRKG010000050.1:0-32224 GCA_045646185.1 Butyrivibrio sp. | reverse complement strand
TATCCGTTTCAATATCATTCCCAGTCCAGCAAAAGGCATGATCTCAAAGATCCTGCCAATCGTATTCATCAGCTCATAAGGCTTATTTTCAAAGAAAATGGTAAAGGTGCAACCTATGTTGCTCCAAAGTTTATTCTTTCAGGAGAAACTACAGTTGAACCAACTGTAACAATGAGCAGAAATGGTTATACCTTCGCAAAGGATGAAGAAGCAGGAATCAGTGGCTGGTATACAGATGAAGCTTGTACTGATGGTAATGAATTTGTATTTGGCAATGAAATAGATGAAAGAACTGTTATTTATGCTAAGTGGATTGCAAATACAAATGCTAATTATACAATTCTTATCTGGAAACAGAACTCAAGTTTAGATGGCTATGATTTTGCAGAGTCTTATGTGGGCAACGGCCAGGTGGGAAAGAGTATAAAGCAGGTAGCAATAACTACAGGAACAACTGGCAATCTTACATATGCAACTATTGGCGGAACAAAGTATGGCGGAGTTACATCAGTTAGTTCAGGAACTGCTACGGATCCATTTACAGGATTTACTCTTGGAGATATTGATGACAAGGCTATAACTCCTGAAGGTGATGCAGTAGTTAACGTATATTTTGACAGAGTTCAGTATACATTAAAGCTTTATGTTACCAGAACTAATTCTTCAGGAACAGGTTATATCGGTTCATCTGCTTATGGAACCGGACAGTACAACGGAAACTGGAATACATCTCTTCAATATGTAACTAGTATAAATGGAACAACTCCAAGTACCTATGACACTGTAGGAAACTACAGATATTACTATTATCCAATTACAGCATACTATGGACAGAGTATAGAAGATGTATGGCCATCATATGATAACATTGGTAGTAGCACAGAGTTTGTAAGCTGGATTTTGATGCCTTCTGCTAAAGCATGGACAGGTTCCAGCAATGGTCAGAATACTGTAAAAGGCACTATAGCAATTATGGATGAACAGGTTCTTGGTAACCTCACATCTACAGATGGAAATTATTTAACAGCTCGTTATGCAAATAATGCAAATGATTGGACATATTATATATACCTGGCTGATTCCAACGGTAACTTCCCAGATGAACCATCACAGGTTATCGAACTTAAATCAGCAGATTCAACTGGAGATAAGCAGCATTCTCCGGCAATAGATGGATATACCTGTGACGAAAACCTGACTACAGGAACAACACCTAATTACTGGGGCTATGGTAGTTACACCAAGAGCTATTACTACTATCCAAATGAGTTCAAAATACTCTTTATGGATGGAATATATGAAAATGGTGACGGCTCCAAGAATGACAGAAGTGGTAATCAGTTAAATGAATCTGAAGATATTGCTTATGGACAGTCATTAGAGTCATACTATTATGAACCATCTCTTCCAGCCGGTGAACAGGGCTATGTATTTGCTGGTTGGTACATGGACAAGGGATGTCAGGAAGAGTATAAATTCACAGAGCATACAATGCCACTAGGCGGAGTTATAGTATATGCTAAGTGGGTTCAGACTCAGTACCGTGTATTCTTACATCCAAATGCAGGAACAGATCCTACTCTTGACTGGGGTGATGAAGGTCAGGCAATGAACTTCAGAGTATCCTATGGAGGACAGGTTAGTGCTCCAACAGGACGTAGAACAGGATATGAATTTGTAGGTTGGTATCTTGATGAAGCCTGCACACAGGTATTCAATGCAGACGCATATGTACTGAATGATACTACAGTAACTGATTCTTATGACAAGACTACTCACTTTACAGATCCTATGGACAAGTGGGGAAATGGTGCAACATCAAACGCTGACGTTGATCGTTTCTGGATTACAAAAGAATTTAATCTCTATGCTAAGTGGAGACAGGTTCTTGAAGGCGATAATGGAATAAGTGTTATCTATAGTCTTGAAGATACAGATGAAAAAGTTACAGGAACAGATACAGCAGGCATTGCAGTTGATAATAATAAATATGTTGATAATGCCTCGGCAACAGCTGCAGCAGCTATTAAGCCTCCAACAGGTTATCAGTTTGCATACTGGGTAATGCAGAAATGGGATGAAACAACTGAGAGTTATGTAGATGTGGAAGGCTCAGTCATATTCCCAGGTCAGTCATATACCATAAAGAAAGACTATGCACACGTAAATATTATTGAAAAAGACACAAATGGTGATATTACTAAAGCGACCTATACAATTCAGCTTCGTGCAAAATATAAGAAGAATGGTGAAGCAACACCTACTTACATACCTTGGTTCGAAAATGATGGTACTGAAGCATATCACGTTGATGATGAAATGGGTATAAATGAGGCAGTTATTATTCAGTCAGCTCCATCAAGAGCAGGATATACATTCCTTGGCTGGGCAAAAGTAGACATGGGTACAACATCAGATGCGGCAGAAGATTTCATGTTAGACGATGCCAACTGGACTCAGAGTGCATACATAATAAATACAGGTGATACAGTTCCTACAATGTTCCTGTATTACAGGGATGGCACATTCTATTCTGATTCTGCTTATAGTAAAGAAGCAACAGAAGTTGCAGCTGATGAAGACACACCATATCAGGCACTGTTTGCAGTATGGGAAAGAACTTATGGTAAGTATACAGTTCACTACATCGATAAGACAACCGGTGAAAAGCTTGCTGATGACTTAGTAAACGAAGAACAGTTATTAGATGAAGAAGTTACAGTAAACGCAAAGACCATTGCTGGTTATGAACTTGATCCTATAACTCATACATCTGAAACCTTTACTCTTACATCAGACGAGCCGGAAAAAGAAATTACATTTGAGTATGTTATCAGAAGTAACCTTAAGTACACAGTACATTACTACATCAAGGACACAACTACTACAGTACCTGGCTTGTCAGATAAGGTAGTTGAAAATGCAACCTATGGACAGAAGTATACAGAGGAATATGAAGAAGCAACAGGTTACGATGTAGTTGATGATACACCACAGGTAGTATCCTTCGAAAATACAGTAGAAGATCAGGAAATTATTTTCTACTACACAATTAAGAACAACCTTGGATATATAGTTCACTACTATGAAGAAGGAACAATAACAAAGGTAGCTGAGGATATAGAAGTTGATAACCAGACCTTCGGTGAGACAGTAAAAGAAGAAGCGATAGATGTAGAGGGTTATGAGGCTCTTGCTCCTACAGAAAAAACAATTACTATAGCAGAAAACAATGATGATGTAATCTTCTACTACAGAAAGAGAGCAAACCTTAAGTACACAGTACACTACTATCTTGAAAATACTACAACACAGTTACATGACGATAAGGAAGTAACCACAGCAGTATATGGAGAGACTTATACTGAAGAAGCTGTAGATTTAACAAGTTCAGGATATGATTTGATAGGTGATACTTCTCAGGATGTATCTTTCGAAAATACAGTAGAAGATCAGGAAATCACATTCTATTACACAAAGAGAAGTGACCTTAGCTACACAGTTAACTACCTTGAACAAGGTACAAACGCAGTCCTTGAGGATCCTGATTTAGTAGAAAATCAGACATTTGAAGATACAGTATCTGTATCACCAAATAGCGAAAAGGATGAAGCATTAAAGGTTAATTATAACCGTGTAACAGATGACCCTGTAGAGATTACAATCGGACTTACAGGAAATGTAGTAAACTTCTATTACACAAAGAGAACTGACTTCCAGTATACAGTTAACTACTACAAGAAAGGCACAACAGAAAGCGTAGCTGATTCCGTAACAAGAACCAATAAGACTTATATGGAAGAAGTTAAAGAGGAAGCTGTAGAAGTCGCTGGTTACTATGTAGATGGTGCTGCAACTCAGACTATCACATTAACAGAAGATAAGATGAGCATCACATTCTACTATGTGGAAAGAGAAGATTTAAGCTACACAGTTAAGTATCTGGATGTTGATGACAATACTATTGAAGTAGCAGATACAAAGGCAGTTTCAAATGTTAAGTTTGGATCAACTCAGACAGAAGAGGCACTGGAAGTTGACGGATATGAACTTGATGATTCTTCTGAAGCTACTCAGAGCATAACAATTTCAGCTACAGTAGCTGATAATGTAATAATCTTCTACTACAAGAAGTTAGCAAACCTTAAGTATACTGTTCATTACTACGAAGAGAATACTACAAAAGAAGTTGCAGAAGACAAGAAAGTTGATACAGCAGTATATAAGGATAGCATTACAGAAGAAGCAGTAGATGTAGTTGGATACACAGCACTTGAGCCTAAAAAAGTTACTTTCGTAGTTGATGTTGAGAATGAAGACATTATCTTCTACTACGCAAAGCGTACAGACCTTGAATACACAGTTCACTACTATCTCGAAGGAACAACTACTACAGTACCTGGCTTGTCAGATAAGGTAGTAGATGGCCAGACCTTTGAAGCTGAAGTAACAGAAAGACCTATAGAGGTTGAGGGCTACTACGTAGTAGATAGCTCCGAACAGACTATTACCATCAAGGCAGATAAAAAGAATGAAATCTTCTTCTACTATGGAAAGAAGATGAGCATTACTATTCAGGCAATAGGTGGAACTACAACTTATAACGCAGAAGAGCACAGTGTTGAAGGCTTTACAGTTAAGGCTGAAGATACAGCTGGCCTTGTAGGAAAGCTGACAGGATTCTTCTCAGATCTGTTCGGACTTACAGCAAACGCAGAAGATGTATCTGATGAAGCTGGAAATAATGAATTTACAATAGATGGCGAGACATACACAGTAGCAGAAATTACATCAGGTGCCAGCGGAACAGATGCAGCTACATATCCAACATCCTTTGAAGGAACAGCAGTTATTTATAAGGGTGATGAAGATGTAACAGATAGATTTAGTATTAGCTATGAGACAGCAAACCTTGTAATAAATCCTCGTAACATAACATTTACATCTGGTACATCCAGCAAGACTTACGATGGATCAGCACTTACCAATTCAACAGTAACAATTGGTGGTGACGGATTTGTAGGAAATGATAGTGCTACATTTACAGTGACAGGTTCTCAGACAGCTGTAGGTTCATCTAAGAATACATTTACATACGTAATAAATGGTAAGGAAAGTAACTACAACGTTACAAAGGTTGAAGGAAACCTTACAGTTAATTCTGCAGGTGGTGGCGGTGGAACACCTACTCCAGACCCAACACCAACACCAATAGATGATACCCCTGTTCCATTAGCAGCTACTCCAACAGCTCTCGCAGCTGATGTACTTGGAGCAAACAGAGAACAGACAACAGCAACTCCTGCAGTACTTGGTGCAAGAAGAGGCAGAACGGATGATACAACTAATACAGGATTTAGATATGCCATCATTCTTGCATGTGCAGGAATAGCATCAATTCTTGGAGCTCTCGGAAAAGGCAAAAAGAAAGATGCTTAATGATACGCTATTACCGTAATTTCATATAGCAAAAACCTTTTCACAAGGACAGGCGGATGTCTTAGGACATCTGCCTGTTCCTTTTTAAGATATTGCTAGCTTTCGCTCATTTTTTTAGTGCCAACAGTAGATAATATATGTTAGAATATTGATGATTTCCAATTCGAGGGGCAACAGGGGAATGCATCAATAGGTATAAGCGAATGTGGGGAGTACACCGTTGTTTGACAGATTATAAATTATGGGCAGAGGGACTAATCTTATGAGCAACAGGAAACTAGAACTTCAGGTACAGATGCTTGGAGGCTTTTCCATTCAGAGTGGACGGACAAATATTGTGCTTGGCCGAGGCGGGGCAACTTCTAAGTATATCCAGTTGTTACAGCTTTTATGGCTTAATGCGGACGAAGGTGTTACCAAGGAACAGATTGTAAATGCAGTCTTTGATTCTGAAAGGTATTCAAATCTCAACAATAGCGTCAACAATCTTATTTATCAGCTAAAAAAACAGTGTATAAATGCAGGATTGCCAGACTATGATTACGTTATACTCAAAGGTGGAAAATACTATCCTGATCCAGAAATAGAAACACAGATTGATGTAAATGAATTTTTAGACCTGGCTGACAAGGCTGAAAAAGAATCTGATTCAAAGAAAAGACATGATTATCAGATCCAGGCTCTTGAGGTATATAACGGAATTCTTTTACCGGAACTCAGGACTCACGTATGGGTTATTACTGAAAATCTGAGGCTTTTGGATGAATATCAGAAAATAGTTAATGAAGCGGGTACATATTGCAAAGAAAACCGTGAATTTGACACTATGTATTCAATATACAAAAAGGCCTCACAGATATATCCAGACAGAGAATGGCAGGTAGGCATGATAGATGCGCTTATGTGCCAGGAGGATTATGCAGCAGCATTCAGACTGTATAACAAAACTGTCAGATACTATTCTGATGAAATAGGAATTCCGCCATCAGCAGCAATGCTTGAGTGTTATGAGCGAATGAGTTCCAAAATTCATTACAACGAAGGTAAAATAGAAGATATTCAGGACCAGTTGGTTCAGACAGAAAGGGATACCCAAAAGGATGATGGGGCATACAACTGCTCTTATCCAGGCTTTATTGATGCCTATAATGTACTTAGCAGAAATATGGACCGTACAGGTTATTCAGTATATCTGATGCTATGTAATATTGTTGATTACAAGGGCATTCCCATAAAAAATGCAGGAAAGCTAAAACAGGCTTCAGAAGCTTTAAGACAGGCAATACAAAATACGTTGAGGCATGGCGATACTTTTACAAAATATAGCGATTCCCAGTATCTTGTTCTGCTTGTAGGAACCAGCCAGGAGGATTGTGACATTATTTATAAGAGGCTTAAGGATGAGCTTAGGAATCTTTTGGGAAAAAAAGCCAGCATAGTATATACAGTTACTTCAATAGCGCAATTGAGAGCGATTTGAAGATACTTCAAATATTTTGATAAAAAAAGACTAAAAATCGGCTTAAATATGATTAGTTTTGTGATTTATAGTGTTATAGTATATATGAGTGCTTATTTTTTATTGGCGGTTTCTGCCATGTAAAAAGGGATTCTAATTTATAAGTTATGAGGGGTAATTATAACTTTAATTGAGGGGAAGAAAAATGATAAAAGGTGGAAGTACAGACATGAGTGTAACGCAGCATCGACTGTTTGCACCAAATCTGCTAAGCGTCTGCATAGACTCAAGTGGTAATGGGGACTATCAGGGATGTATCTGGCAACAGTATGATTCACAGCCTATTGTTTTTGAAGGCATGGTGGATATGGTTTTACAGATGGACAAACTTTTTGATATGTGGGGATTCCCACAGGCAGGAGTGAAGTCAAGATCCTTTGTGGATGTAGAATCTGAGCCTAAAAAAGTGAATATACTGGATAAAAATCAGAAAATCAAAAAAATGGATTTACAGGGAAAAGTTGGCCAGTGTGGCACTTTTTTAATCCAGGTAAAGTATAGACAGAATGCCTCATGGCAGGGAGAGGTTGTTTGGAAGGAGCAAAACAAGAGACTGCATTTTAGAAGCGTTTTAGAGCTTTTAAAAATGATGGATTCCGCTATGGAATGGACCAATTCGCAGTCTGAAGATGTTTCAACAGTTTCTTAATCTAATCACCAGGAGGTGTGCGGTAATGGAACTAAAAGACCTGAAAAATATTGAAGTCGAGATTTATAAAGGAAAACCTCATTTCTCTATTCATCATGGGTGCTTCAATTTTAAAGATCATACATTTTCAAGAGTTAAACTTATTTCCCAGCTTTTATCAGAGGACGAAAACTATTTTATTCTTAGTTTGTCAGATGATAGAGATAACAAGCTGGGAAGTTTGACTGCCATGCAGGTTGGAGACAAAATCAAAATTAAAGTCCAGCTTGTAGATAATCTATATAACAGAATTGTTGTTTCTCTGCCATCCCACAAGGATGAGCATTTCTATGGTTGCGGTGCTACATATTCCAAATTTGACCTGAAGGGTGAAAATGTCAGGATATGGGCATCGGAGCACCAAAATAGCGCACGTATGGCTAAGAAAACTGTGCGCGAAAGAATTCACGGTGTAAATCCAGAGTTTATTGAAAAATATAATAAATATGAATCCGGTTTTGTTCAGCCATTGTGTATATCCAGTGATAAATATTTTATTTATGTGGATACTGATGGCTATATGGAGTTTGATTTTAGAAATCTCAAAACCACTAAAATCAGAATGTTTGGCAATGCTGAAATAGTAATTGGCAGGGCAAGTTCGTATGAAAAAATATCGGGTATGATTTCCGAAATCGTTGGAAATGTTCGTCCTTTGCCAGACTGGCTATATGACGGGGCAATTCTTGGTATACAGCGAGGCGTAGATGAATTTAAGAGAAAGCTGCAACGGATCGAAAATTGTGATATGCCGGTTGCGGCTATCTATTGCAGGGATTGGTCGGGTTTTGTCAAATCAGAATATGGATATCATGCAAGCTGTAACTGGACTGTAGATACAAAGCTTTATCCAAATTTGCGAGGTGAAATAGTCGAGCTTCATGAAAAGGGAATTAAGTTTATTGGATATATAAATCCTTTTATAGTGTCAGGAAATAATGCCGCTTATAAGGAAGCTTTGGCCAATGATTATTTGGTAAAAAATAAGCATGGCAAGGCTTACTTGATCAGAGTACAGTCATTTTCTGTTGGGCTTATTGACCTGACCAATCCTTCAGTGGTCACGTGGTTTAAAGACATTATAAAAAACAACATGATAGATATTGGGATGGACGGCTGGTATGCAGACTATGGTGAATACCTGCCTGCAGATTGTGTTTTATATGATGGTTCAGATCCTTATGAAATTCATAACAAATGGCCTGTTATGTGGGCAAAGCTAAACAGAGAAGCCATTGAGGAAACAGGAAAGGAAAAGGATATTTTCTTTTTTACAAGTTCAGGATTTTTGAACAGCGTAAGGTATACGTCGATGATGAGTACAGGAAGTCATCACGTAGATTGGTCCATGGATTATGGACTTCCAAGTTCCATACCTGCATTAATGTCCATGTCTATTAGTGGTGCGCCTTATTGTCACTGTGAAATAGGCGGACAAATAGATCTTGGACAGATGACAAGGACAGATGAGAACCTTATGCGCTGGGCTGAAATAGGAGCCTTTTCACCACTAATGCGTACAGAAGAAGGTAGTCACCCTATACGAAATTATCAATTTGATGATAATGAAGACATTCGTGCCCATATGACTAAAATGGTAAAGATTCATGTTCAGCTGGGTGATTATTTAAAGCTTCTTGAGCGTGAGTCAAGAGAAAAGGGTGTTCCAATGATCAGACCTCTTTTCTACCATTATGATGAAAAAAAGGCTTACGAGGAATCTTACGAATATATGCTGGGACGTGATATTCTTGTAGCTCCGATTCTTGAAGAAGATAGCATGGAGCGAATAGTATATCTTCCCAAGGACACCTGGATTCAGCTCTTTACAGGTTTGGTTTTCGAAGGTGGTGTAATTACTGTAAGAGCTCCAATAGGTCGCCCGCCGGTCTTTATCAGAGCCATGTCTCCATACAAGTCAGAACTTATGGAACTCCAAAAGATATAATGGTGTGATAAGTTTTTTTATGGTAGTATAGAGAAGTGCAAAATGTAAGAGGTTACATTTTGCAAAAATGTGCGATGAAGAGGTAGAAAATGAAGTTTTCGGTGGTAGAGATTTTTAATCGTAGTGTCACGATTGAAATGGTAAATGATGCAATTTTTGAACTTGATGAATGTTATGTGGTGGAAGTAAATGGTAAAAAGGTGCTGGAAACAAAGCAGAACGTGGCCAGCGTTATGGATCTTTTACCTGATACACAATATACAATAACTGTTAACTATAAAGGAGAAGTATACTCCGAAAAGATAAAGACTGAACATGAAAGCGTGCTTTTAAATGTTAAGGCTTTTGGTGCAAAGGGTGATGGGCAAAAGTATGATGGAGCTGCAATTCAGGCAGCTATTTTGTCATGCCCAAAGGACGGCTGCGTATATGTTCCGGAAGGTGTATATCTTACAACACCTCTTTTCCTAAAGAGTGATATGACTCTCTATCTTGCCAAAGGCGCAGTTCTGTTGGGAGACACAGACAGAAATAATTATCCCGTACTTCCCGGAATGACCATGAGCACCAATGAGCTTGGAGAATATAATCTCTCTTCATGGGAAGGCAATCCTCTGACATCATTTGCTTCTCTTATTACTGCTATAGAAGTAAATAATCTTAATATTATTGGACCTGGTACTCTTGATGGTAATGCCCAGAACGGTGATTGGTGGGTCAATCCAAAGGAAAAGCGCATTGCCTGGAGACCAAACACTGTATATCTTTGCAGATGCAAAAATGTCCGCATGCAGGGCGTTACAGTACAGAACTCACCGGCATGGACAGTTCATCCATATTACTGTGAGCACCTGGCATTCCTTAATCTGTATATACATAATCCTTCTGATTCACCAAATACAGACGGTCTTGATCCTGAGAGCTGCGTAGATACACGTATTCTTGGAACAACGATTTCTGTTGGTGATGACTGCATAGCTATCAAATCCGGTAAGTATTATATGGCTTTAAATCACTACAAGCCTACTACAGACCTGGTTATTCGTAACTGTAAGTTTGAAAGAGGTCATGGTAGCGTAACAGTTGGTAGTGAGGCAGCAGGTGGTGTTACAGGCGTAAATGTATCCAAGAGTATTTTTGAGGGTACAGACAGAGGCCTTCGTATCAAGACCAGAAGAGGAAGAGGCCAGAGATCCTACCTTGATGATATAGTATTTGAGAACATCAAAATGGATGGCGTACTGATGCCATTTACTGTAAACATGTTTTATTTCTGTGATCCTGATGGACACAGCGATTATGTTCAGAACCAGGAGGCTGCTCCTGTTACAGAGATGACTCCAAAGATTGGTTCAATTACAGCCAGAAATATTACAGCTGTGGGCGCCAGCGCATGTGCTATCTGTGCTTATGGTCTTCCTGAGATGCCTATTGAGGAGCTCAATTTCTCGGATATAAAGGTTTCTTTCCTGGAAGAGAGTAAGCGTAAGCCTCAGGTACCTGTTATGATGGACAATTTTGAGCCAATGAGTGGAAGAAGTATTTTTGCCAAAAATGTTGAGAAACTGATTCTTGAAAACGTTGAAATAACAGGTTCTGTTGATACTGAGCCAGAGCTTGTATATGTGGCAAAACGCAAGGTAAACAATTTAAAGTATAATTAATCCAAAAGTCCCATACACAGGTATAATACTTATGTATGGGATTTTTATAGCATAATAAACGGAGAATGGTATGTTGGAGATATTTGTAAGTAAGCAGGAGGCAGATTATCATACTCTGCAGGAGGCAGTGGATGCGGTTCCTTATGAGACTGAGGCTGTGATTCACGTGGCTGCAGGAATTTATGAGGAAAAAGTCTTTTGTGAAAAAAAGAATATAACTATTGAGGGTGATAACGCTGATAATACAGTTCTGTCTTTTGGGGACGGAGCTTTTGATATTCATCCGGATGGAACAAAGCGCGGAACCTTCCGTACAGCTACGCTTTTTATATCTGGTGAAAAGACTACATTAAGGAATCTGACCATAAGAAATACTGCAGGAGATGGCAGAGTGGCTGGTCAGGCCCTTGCACTTTATGCAGATAGCAGCTTGGTTTTTGCTGAGAATGTGGTGCTGGATGCACATCAGGATACACTGTTTTGTGCACCGCTTCCAGTAAGTGAGAGGCAGAAAAATGGCTTTCTTGGACCGAGAATGCTTACTGAGAGAAAGAAGACATCTCAGTACTATAAAAACTGCCAGATAATTGGAGATGTGGATTTTATCTTTGGAGGTGCAAACGCAGTATTTGAAAACTGTGATATTGTCTGCAGAGATAGAGAACACGCTGTTTTGGAGATTGATGAGCCGGAAGGAGATAAGGACCAGATAGGCAAGACAACAGATTATGTAAATGGCTATATCACTGCTCCTTGTGGATTAAAGGATGCTACAGGCTTTGTTTTTGTGGACTGTTTTATTCATGGCGAAAATGGCTGTGGAAAAAATACAGTTTTTCTTGGAAGACCTTGGCGTGAGGAAGCAAAAGCTACCTTTATAAACTGTAGGTATGATGACACTATTTCACCCTATCGTTTTTCTGGCTGGGGCGGAGTCACCAGGGATGAGCCGGATACCTTTTTTGCAGAATACGGCGGAAGGCTTGTGGATAGCATAGGCGAAAAGAATGTAGCACAGGTGGATATGTCAGGTAAAAATCCATGGGTCAAAGTGCTTACAAGTAATCAGGCAGATGATATACTAAAGGATGCTGCAGAGATAAAAAATGCAGCAACAAAATAATAGTTATTGGAGAAATGGAATGAATATTTTAGATTATGAAACAGTAGCACTCCTTGATGACAAGGATGCCATACAGATTATAGATCAGACACTTTTGCCAGGTACTACCAAGCTTATCGAGCTTACAACTGCCAAGGAAATCTGGGACGCTATTTACCTTCTTCAGGTAAGAGGAGCTCCGGCTATTGGTGTTACAGCAGGCTTTGGAATTTATCTTTTGATGAAGCATTCCAAAGCATGTACTTACGAGCAGTTTATGGCTGAGCTTTCTGAGCATAAGGCATATCTGGATTCTTCAAGACCTACAGCAGTTAATCTGTCCTGGGCGCTTAATCGTATGGAACAGCATGTAAAAGACTTTACAGACAATGGCCAAAATTTTGATCTTGCAGCTACAGTCGCTGAAATGCGTGCTGAATCTGAGCGCATAAAGGCTGAAGATATTGATGTATGCAGACGAATTGGAGAGAACGGCCTTAGCCTTGTCAAAAAAGGTGATGGCATACTGACTCACTGCAATGCCGGTCAGCTGGCTACCTGTAAATATGGTACAGCTACTGCGCCAATTTATCTTGGACAGGAAAGAGGATATAATTTCAAGGTTTTTGCTGATGAGACAAGACCTCTTCTTCAGGGGGCAAGACTTACAGCTTTTGAGCTTCAGTCAGCAGGTGTAGATGTAACTCTTATCTGCGATAATATGTCTGCAAGTGTTATGAAGAATGGATGGGTCAATGCAGTATTTGTAGGTTGTGACAGGGTTGCTGCCAACGGTGATGCTGCCAACAAGATTGGTACCAGTGTTGTTGCCACTGTAGCAGCCAGATATGGCGTACCATTTTATGTATGTGCACCGTCTTCTACTATCGATATAAACACACCAACCGGTGATGATATTAATATCGAGCAGAGAAAGCCGGAAGAGGTTACTGAGATGTGGTACAAGGAGCGAATGGCCCCAGAGAATGTCAAAGTTTACAACCCGGCATTTGATGTAACAGACCATGAACTGATCACAGGCATAGTCACCGAGTATGGAGTGCTTCGTCCACCTTATGACCAGGCCATTCAAAAATTATTTGCTGAAAATCATTAACAAAAAATAAAAAATTATATGCACTGATTGTTGAGTGTTCAATATAATGATAAAATTATTATAGTATATTGATATCGAGGCCCCGGTTATGCCAGGAAAACAGAGTAGCTCAATAATTGATGATCAAAGGAATACGCCGCAATATAAACGTGAACTGGCTTTGTGTAAAAAAGCTGGTGGTGATATTGCGGCTATTTTTAAATTGAACCTGGACCTAAAACAGCTGACAGAAGTTAGAAAAGGGCTGGTAGCTGCTGTAGATATATATAAGTATATGGACCCGGAACGCCCATGGGTTGATATGCAGGAGTACAGACTTGAGCTGGAGCAAAATGTTGACCTGACTAAATACAGGCAGCAGGATTATGATGTAGAGCAGCTGGCAGAGCTACGCCAGGGACTTGTGGATGGCGTTGATATCACGCAATTTGATAATAAGAATTATACTCCGGAGCAGATGAAGCAGTTAAGACTTGGTCTTGCAGCAGGTATTCCGGTTATTTTTTTCTCTGATCTTGCATATGATTACCTTCAAATGGAGGAAATAAGGAAAGGGCTTGAAAAGGAACTGGATATTTCCTGCTATGCATCTTCTGATATACCGTTTCTGAAAATGAGAGTTATCAGAGAGTGTCTAGAGGCGGGGCTGACTGTTACAGATCAGATGATTCATAAATGGGATGCCAGAGTTATCAGGCAGTGGCAGATTGGCGCCAGAGAAAATATAGATTTAACTGATTATATCAGGCTTGGTTTCGATGCTGATCAGCTCGAACAGATAAGAATTGCCAAGGAAGACGGGCTGGAGGATTTTGACAGATTCCTTATGCCTGAGATGCGCGGAGAGAGTTTAAAGCAGATAAGACTTGGCATGGAGTCCAAGGTCGATGTACTTTCCTATGCCAATGGACAATATAACTGGAAGCAGATGCAGGAAATCAGGCTTGGTCTGGAAAAAGGACTGGATATTAATTTTTATTCAAATCCAAAGTTTCATGCTTCACAAATGAAAGAAATAAGGCTCGGACTGGAGAGCAATATTGAAGTACGACAATACAGGTCCTTTATGTATACTGCCAATGAGATGTACCAGCTGCGTAAGTGGATGGAGGCTGGAAAAATTGTTCCTGATGATAAGAGAGAGGTATTTGATGACCTGACTCTCAAACTCAGTAATGGCAAGAAAAACAAAAACGACGTAGATTGGGAATTTCTCAGGACTACAGAAGGTAGTATGATAACTGTTTCTGATGATTTTATGAGTTGTCATATGACACTTTCTCCTCTGGGAGATGTTTCCAGATATACTACAGATTTTGTTCTGACTCTTCTTTTTAAAGCAAAGGTCAGAAAGGGTATACTTCGATCTGTGATTGATGAGATGATAAACGAGCATCAGTTCGGCGTTTCTATCAAGGTTGCAGAGGGTAAGTTGCCTGAAGATGGCAAGGATGGCTATTACGAGTACTTTTTTAACAAATTTACTTCAACCGATCCTGACATTTTAGAGGATGGAACAGCTGATTTTAGCAATGTAATGCCATTTGAACCTGTAAATAGGGGTGATAAGCTTGCTGTATATCATAAAGCACAGGCAGGTGTTGATGGCTATACTGTTACTGGCGAAATAACACCGGCCAAAAGAGGTAAAGATCTGCCACAACTTGAGGGCAGAGGATTCATGCTCTTAAATGACAAGATTACTTATGTATCAGCGTTGAACGGTGTGGTTAAGAGCACAGATACAACCCTTGATGTATTCAAGCTTGACAGAATTACAAAAGAGAACATGCAAAGTAACGCACCGGAATATCCGGGAAGTGTTATTGTTAGTTGTGATGTTTCCATGGGAACTGAGATTAGGGCAGCAGGGGATATCATGATTGAAGGAAATGTAGAGCTGGCTACCATAAAGGCAGGTGGCAGCGTACTCATTAGAGGCAGTTGTGCAGGAAGCACCAATGACAGATGCACTATTATAGCTGGAGGAATTGTTGCCGGAACCTCTTTTGACACAACGGATGTATCAGCTGGCGGTAATATAATGTCCAATAGCTGTACAACATGTAAGCTTGTTACCAGAGATAAGGTAATCATGTTTGGTGAGAACGGCCTTATCAGCGGCGGATTGGTCTCCTGTCTAAATGGAGTAGAGACCTCTGTGCTGGGCAGCAGGTACAAGAGAGAGACTGTTGTTAATATAGGTGTCTCCGGTGAAGTAATGGCTGAATATGAAAATATAAAGAATGAGATAAAGGCTGCACAGAATGAAATGAAGGTAATGTCTGAACAGCTAGACAAACTGAATGCTGCTGATGGTAATAGTCAGGGAATTGTGCAGATGAAGGTCAAGATCAAGACAGCCAGAAACATGAAGGAAAAAGCACTTACTGAGATGATAGAGAAAAGAAGCGTTCTTGAAGCTAAGATCAATCAGATCACAGGTGCAGTGGTTATGGTGTCAAATATTTGCTATATGGGAGTAGTAATAACCATAGATGGCGTGACCTTTAGAAATCATGAAAATCTTGAAAAATATGGTGGAATGACATTTTATCGTAATAACAAAACAGTAGAAATAAAGTAAGTAATATATTCGTGAGGAATATACCATGGCAGCAGATGTTAAGAGAACTATCCTGATTGTGGATGACACAGAAATCAATAGGGAGATTCTGGGAGAAATCTTTAAGGACAAATATAACATCCTGGAAGCGGAAAATGGAAAGAAGGCGCTGGAGACAATAGAAGCCAAGGGCGGCAAAATCGCAGCGATACTTCTTGATATTGTTATGCCTGAAATGGATGGATATGAGGTTCTTGAAGTACTTAATGAAAAAAAGCTGCTTAGTAATATTCCTGTGATTATGATCACAGCGGATACTTCAGTTGAAGCTGAGCGTACAAGCTATCAGAAAGGCGCAGTAGATGTTATCCACAAACCTTTTGATGCCAGCATAGTTACCCACAGAATCAATCGTTCCATTGATTTATATGATAATAAAAATAACCTTGAGGCTAGAGTTACTGAGACAACCAAAGTTTTGAAGAAGCAGTTCCTTGTTTTGAAAAAGCAGGAAGAAGTGCTTAGAGAAAATAATTACAAGATCCTTGAAGCTGTCTGTACCATGGTGGAATTTAGAAATCTTGAATCTCCATACCATCTAAAAAGGGTGCGCGAGTTTACAAGAATTCTTGGGGAAACAGCCATGAGTTTGTACCCTGATTATGGCCTGACCCAGCATAGGATAGATATTATATCCTCCGCTTCAGCCATGCATGATATTGGCAAAATAACAGTTCCGGATTACATATTGCTAAAGCCGGGAAAGCTGACAGCAGACGAATATGAACTTATGAAATCCCACACTACTAAGGGTTGTGAGATTCTGCGTATGCTGGAAGGATCGCAGGAAAAAGAGTATTATGAAACCGGTTATAATATATGCCGTCATCATCATGAACGCTATGATGGAAAAGGGTATCCGGATGGCCTTGTAGGCGAAGAGATTTCTATAGCAGCTCAGCTGACATCCATAGCAGACGTTTATGATGCGCTGGTAAGTGATCGTACTTATAAGGCAGCATATTCACCAGAGGTTGCCTATCAAATGATAAGAAGTGGTGAATGTGGCGTGTTCTCACCAAGACTTATGAACTGTTTTGAAGCCTGCAAAACTGATCTGGAGCATGTCCTTCAGAGAACTAAGGCTGATGATAGCAGTACTATTAAATCTTTTGCAGATCTATAAAAAAGCTTTTGCAGATCTATAAAAAATCTGGTTGACAAACTGTTACAAGTTGCATATAATCTTATTTGTTGTCGGTAAGGCAACATATATGGATATGTGCGTGTAGCTCAGCTGGATAGAGCGTCTGGCTACGGACCAGAAGGTCGTGGGTTCGAATCCTGTCACGCACATTAATAGTAAAATAGCGGAAGTGCTTCTAAATAAAGCATTTCCGCTATTTTTAATTGTGTTTCAAAGTATAAAAAAGTGTAACAAAGTAGATGTAACTTTATTGTAACCAAGGGTCGATTTGTAACCTAATGTAACCAAAATGTAACCAAAATTCTGACCATTCAAATGCTCAAAGCTTCGTCCAAAGTTTCTTTAACATTTTCTTTTTTCCTCAACAATATGACTCCACAAGCGAGACGGCAATAAGACGAGCTGAACTTGCTTGCCGGAAATCAGTTTTAGAAAATGTGATCAAAGAAGTAGATGAAAGTATATATGAGTACCTATTACTGGCTGTCGGCTATGGATTCACAGAATATCAGTTAAAAGAAAAGGGCATGCCGTGCGGCCACAGGTATTTTTCGGAGAGAAGGCAACAAATATATTATTTAATGAGCAAAAATATAGGCAACTCCAGATAATAACTCTGAGTATACATAATAATAATTTTCGAAAAAGAGGTTAAAACCGTTGACATAGGGCGCACCCTATATTATAATATAATTGTAGCAAGGGTTAAGCGAGAAAGGAGTTAAGGATGGAGCAAAACAATATGACAAATTCACAGTTCAGGGGAGTGATCAAAATGAAAATAGCTTTAATCAAGAGCGACACACCGAAAGAAGAATTGATAGAATATCTTAACGAATAGATTAAAGAATAAAGGAAACCACAGGGGAGCGAGCCCAAAACTTCTCGCAATCGCTCCTCTGCTTAATCAAAAGTATAGCGAGAAGAGAAAAGGAAATCAATAGCAATAATGCCAAATAAGCAAACAGAGAGTACTAAAAAATATCAACAAAGAATAGGATTGGTAGCGAAGAGTTTTAAAATCAATAAAAACCTAGCAAGCGACTTTAAAAAGACATGCGAAAGACTGAATTTAAGCCAGGCAAAAGTAATATCGGACTTCATGAAAGATTTCATAGCTGCCAATGAGACACAGGAGGAAGAACAATGAAATTTATGAAACCACTAAAAAAGATGTGTTTGTTTATTGTACTAGCGATAGTGTTTTTCTTTGCAAAAGGCTTTACAGCAGCGATTGTTTGTTTAATCGTTTCGGGGGCACTGTTTACTTATACGGCAACGCTTTGGTTCAAATGGCTATTTAATTTGTAAAACAGGGAACATCAGGGGACACTAAAACGTGATATTATGATATTAGCAAAAAGCGCAAGAGGTGAAAATCTTGCGCTTTACTTTTTTTAAAATCTGAACTTCTAATTTTAGTTAAAAAATTTTTCCCAAATTTAAGAATAATTATGTTGTGAATATTCTGAAAATTGCAAATTTTTGAAATAAAAATTTCTAAAGATCTAAAACTCTGAAAGTCTTATGCCAAAAGTGTAAGCGGGTTTCTAAATATAAATTCACGAAATAATCGATTAATCAAGTTTTTAATCATATTTAAAAAATAATCAAGAATTATGAGACAATTTATGAAAATTGTACAGAATAATTGTGCAATATCTCTAAGTTTATAGCGTTGAAATTGTGCAATTTTAATGATATATTCTTACTTGGCTTTTTAGAGTATGTCATTTATTTAACAAAAGGAAATATTCGGTGCATCGTTTATGACAATTGATACAGGCAGAAGGGTGAAGCATATAAGCCAATTTATCAGTATATAGATGGGAGGAGAAAAAGTGCTTGACGTACTGAGGGAAGAAAAAAAGTATAACATCTCGCTTGAAAGTGCACGAATGTTATTCCAAAAGATGCAGATAGTTATGGACGGCGATCCATACAATGGCTTAAACAAATATCTTGTGCGTTCGTTGTATTTTGACACTATGTATGATGATGATTTTTTCGAAAAAGAAATAGGTAACGAATATCGAAAGAAAATCAGATTGAGAATTTATGATCATAATGCAACAAAAGCAAAGCTGGAAATAAAGGAAAAATGTGGGGTAAATCAAAGAAAGAGATCATTATCAGTTAGCAGGGAGGATGCGCTGAAACTGATCGAAGGTGACTATAGCGTTTTGCTTGAGTATAAAGAAGCTCTTGCAGAGGAGCTGTACTACATGATGGTTACAGAAGGCTATAGACCAAAATGTGTTGTTCAATATTTGAGGCAGGCATTTGCTGCTACTGAGAACAATATCAGAATTACATACGATACTGAACTTACATCCAACGAAGGATACTTCAATATATTTGATGAGAATCTATGTTTGTATCCTATAGCAGAAAAGGATGAGGTTATTTTAGAAGTTAAGTACAACAATTTTTTGCTCAGTTACATAAAAGATTTGTTGGAATGTGTTGATAAAACCGAAACTTCAAACAGTAAGTATTGTAGAGCGAGAAAGTATGGAATGTTGGAGGAGTAAAAATGAATAAAGAATTATTTAATTATCTAATGACTAGTCAGGGGAATCTTACACCAAAACAGGTGCTGCTCAATTTTCTAATTGCTGTAGTACTGAGCTTTTGTATCTATGTATCATACAAATATTCATATTCAAGACTTGTGTATAGTGCAAGATTCAATGCATCTTTAGTTTTACTGACAACAATAACAACTTTAGTAATGAGCTGTATCGGAAATAACGTTGCGTTATCACTGGGTATGGTCGGAGCACTTTCTATTGTTCGTTTTCGTACCAGTGTAAAAGATGCACGCGATACTGCATATATCTTTTGGGCAATTGCAGTTGGAATCTGTTGTGGAATAGCTGATTATCAGATAGCAATTATTGGAACAACATTTATTTTTGTAGTGATTCTTTTATTTGGTAATGTACAGAACAATACAAGATACCTGCTTGTTGTCAGATCATCAAGAGAAGCAGCAAAAGAGGTTCAGAAAACAATTGAAGAGTTCTTCGATGGCAAGGCTATTTTTAGAACTGACAATTCAAACAAGGAACAGGATGAGCTTATATATCTTGTATCTTCAGGCGTATTAAAAAAGGCTGAGAAAAAGAATGGCTTGTTAAATGATACCCTTTATAAAGTTTCTGGAGTAATCGATGTAAAGATGGTTTCACAGAATAACGAAATGAATAGCTAAGTGAGAAAACAGATGAATAACAGAAAACGTAATGCTTTGATAGCTATACTTATTTTGTTTTCAATATTAGCCTTGGGATCTGGATACATAAAAAAATCAGATGCGAAAAATACTGAAAAAGAGATTGTTAATTCAGATGTGGGCCTTGAAGAAATACCATCAGATTATTTGGTTGATGATTCGTTTATCTCACATCTTCCAATTGTTGTGATTGATATTGGAGAAGAAGAGATTCCATTAGCATATAACTATGATATTGAAAAAGGAATAGTGGTACCAATTGAAGATGTGGATCCTTATGTTAATGGCGAGATGTTTATTTATGCCGGGAACGAAGTGAATTCACTAAGCGATACTCCTCAGACAACATCCGGTATGCATATTAAGTACAGAGGTAACTCGTCTTTATTCTATGAGAAAAAACAGTATAAGATAGAGCTTCTTGATGAGAATGGACTGGAAATTAGTGAAAATCTGCTTGGAATGGGTGCGGACAGTGATTGGATATTAAATATATCCATGGCTGATAAATCTCTTCTTAGAAACTATATTGCCTATACGATTGCAGGTGAAATTGACGAATACACTCCTGATGTACAGTACTGCGAAGTTCTGATTAAAAAGGGTGAGAAGTACGAATATGAAGGCTTGTACCTTTTGTGTGAAAGCATAAAGGTTGATGATGACAGAGTTGATCTGTCAGATTACAACAAGGATGGAATTTCATCATACCTCTTAAAAAGAGACAGGTATGATGAGGAAGCAGTTAATCTGGATACCTGGGCTACTGAAAACAACCTGACTTATGGCTCTATTACTATTGAGTATCCTAAGGCTGATAATCTGACGGAAGAAACTATTAGCAATATTGAAGACCGAATCAGTACCATAGAAAAGATTTTATATTCTGATGATGAAAATAATTTTGAAGAGGTGTGGGAATACATCGATAAAGATTCTTTTGTAGATTATTTTCTTTTGAATGAATTCTTCGGAAATTATGATGCGGGTAACAATTCAACCTATATGTATGCCAATCCGGGAGGTAAGCTCCATATAGGCCCTGTTTGGGATTTTGATGGTGGATGTGATAACTACGCAGATGTTCCTGCAGAAATCGATAAGATTGCTTTTGAAACTGTGACATGGTTTGACAGGCTGACAGAACATTATAGTTTTGACATTGCACTTGAAAGAAGATACAAGGAGCTGCAAAAAACTGTCTTAAACGAACAGTACGTAAATAATCTCATAGATGAGACGGTAGAATACATTGGAAGAGCTCAGTTAAGAGACTATAGCAGATGGGGCAAGGCATATTCAGAATATGTGCTGGCTGATAGCAACTCTGAGTACGGAGTTTATACAGAAAGAAATGTAGATTCTTTCGAAGAAGAAGTTCAGAGATTAAAAAATTATATTACAGAACATTCCGGTGCCATGAATTACGAGATTCACAATCTATCGGCAAATCATTATAGCCAAAGCTATAACAGTAATTATGGTATATGGGCAATAGTGTTTATTGTTTTGTTTCTGAGCTCAATAGTTATTGTACGAAAAAGGTAAGGGAAAATGCGTAAAAAAGAAACGAGATATAATGTAATACTTATTATTTCCACAATATTGATGATTATATATTTTTGCTGGAGATTGTTTTTTACTTTTCCGGTAAAGTATGGCCCAATTGCGATGGTTTGCGCAGTGATACTTTTTATTTGCGAATTCATGTCTGCAGTAGAGGCATTTATACATTTGTTATCTTCTAAAGATCCAGTAGTACCGGAGAAACCGGTTATTCCAAAAGAATGGTATCCGGATGTTGATGTGTTTATAGCAACCCATAATGAATCCACAGATGTTTTATATAAGACTGTAAATGGGTGTAAACACATGAAGTATCCCGATAAAAGTAAAGTTCATATCTGGATATGTGATGATGGCTACAGAATGGAAGTAAAAGAACTGGCAGAGAAAATGGGAGTAGGCTGGCAGGGACTTCAGAATAACAAGCTTGCAAAGGCGGGTAACCTTAACAATGCATTAGCTCATACATCAGCACCACTGGTAGTAACATTTGACGCTGATATGATACCAACCAGAAATTTCCTTTTGGAAACAGTTCCATATTTCTTTTTGCCAAAGATGAAAAAACTTGATGATGGAACATGGGTAAAGAGAACTGAAGATGAGATTGATCCCAATTACAAAATAGGATTTATTCAGACACCACAGAATTTCTATAATCCTGATCTGTTCCAGTATAATCTCTACGCTGAAGATAAGGTGCCAAACGAACAGGACTATTTCTTTAGAGAGATAAATGTTTCCAGAAACAAGTCAAATTCTCCAATATATGCAGGTTCCAATACTGTTATTAGCAGACAGGCTTTGGAAGAGGTTGGAGGTATTGCGACGGGAACCATAACTGAAGATTTTGAAACTGGTATACATATTCAGGGAAGAGGCTATTCCTGTTATGCAGTTGATACTGTACTTGCTCATGGACTTGCTCCGGATTCAGTTGATTCACTGATCAAACAGAGAGAGCGTTGGGGAAGAGGCTGTATCTATTCACTTAGAAAGATGCATATTTGGACTAATGACGAGATGTCACTTGCTTCCAAGATTAGCTATTACTCATGTCAGATTTATTGGTGGACTTTCCTTAGAAGATTTGTATTTATCTTATGTCCAATCATATTTTCTGTGTTCTCTATTCCTGTAATGGATTGTAAGCCATGGGAGCTTTTGGTGTTCTGGCTTCCTGCGTATTATCTTTTTAACAAGGCGCAGCAGCTTGAATCTGGAGATATAAGAACTAATAGATGGAGCAACATAATTGATACTGTTATGTTCCCTTATTTGGTCATTCCTATTTTCCTTGAAGCAATAGGATTTGAGCAGCACAAGTTTGTGGTTACAAGAAAAGACAGAGTAATAGAGGAAACCAATGATACAAAGCTGGCTATTCCTCATGGAATACTATTATTGTTTTCAATCTTTTCATTAGCAGCAGCCATTAATGATCTGGTTCGTTATAAAGCAGCAGGTAGCTTGATTATTATTTATTGGTTATGTGTTAATACCTTTTCACTTGTGATGGCAATTTTCTTCATGGTAGGAAGAAAAAATCTTCGAATGACAGAAAGATATGATGTAGAGCTTCCTGTAAAGATAATCTTTAATGACCATATTTTATATGGAGAGACTATAGACGTATCTGAAACAGGCTTGGCTGTAAAGATGAAAGAATCTGTTCTAATCCCTAAAGGGGTTGTAAGAATACATGTTAAGACTCATCACTACAATGCACATTTTAATGCCAAAGAAGTATATGTTACAGACTATGTAGAGCCTGAAACTGGCGAAAAAATGTATCGCTATAGTTTTGCCATTACAGAACTGGATGAGAAAAATAAGTCCGAGTATTATCAGCTTATTTATGACAGAGAACCATCTCTTCCAAGATTTACTGCCAAAAATGATAGTGTATTTGCAAATCTTTCAGATAATCTGGGTGGTCGAATTGCAGGCGTTCATACTCAGAAAAGAAGACTGTATAGAATAGTTGTAAATGAAGAAGTCAGAGAAGCAAATGGAAATCTTGCATTTTTATTTGACTACAATTACAGATATGTTGCACTTAATTGGAATGAAACTATAGGAAACCAGTCAAGGGAACTTATGCTTGATAATGACGTTGTTATGGAATGTGATTTTGTCAGATGTATTGGTGAAGATAAGGCTTTGTACAAAATAAAGAATAGTGATGAACTTATCTTTAGTGATAACTTTGATATGATTTTGGAGCGTTGGGAAGGACCTGCTGTTGGATAAGTAAAGGAGTTTGTTTTGGTATTTTCTAGTATCCCTTTTTTATTATATTTTTTGCCTATAGTTTTGGCGGTGTACTATTGCTTCTCTTTTTGCAGGCCTATCCAAAATATATGGTTGTTCGTAGCAAGCATAATCTTCTATGCCTGGGGTGAGCCGGTTTATGTATTGCTGCTTCTTGCATCTATTGTTATCAACTATATCCTGGGATTGTTTGAACGAAGGTGGCGTGATAATAATATTAAACTTGCTAAGGTAGGAATATTTATTGCCTGTGTGATAAATCTTGGAATATTGTTTGTATTTAAATATATGACATTTATCCTTACCTCAATAAATGATTTTGCAGGCACAGAGCTTATCAGCGTTCCAACGATTACTTTGCCTATTGGTATTTCGTTTTTTACCTTCCAGGCATTATCTTATGTGATTGATATATATCGTAAGGATACTGATGCACAGAAAAATCCGCTCTATGTTGGACTATATATAGCATTTTTTCCGCAATTGGTTGCTGGACCTATTGTTCGATACAAAACCATTGCTGAACAGATAAGCAATAGAAAAACGACTTTAGATCAATTTGCTACAGGTACTACAAGGTTTGCAGTTGGTATATCTAAAAAAGTTTTATTGGCCAATAACCTGGCAATTGTTGCTGATACGATTTTTAGACTGACACAGACTACTAAGGAATTGTATTCTGTCCCGGTAACAATGGCATGGCTTGGCGGCGTTTGTTATATGCTGCAGATATATATGGACTTTTCTGCTTATTCAGATATGGCTATAGGACTTGGCCAGATGTTTGGATTTCAGTTTGAAGAAAACTTCAATTATCCATATATCACTAAGTCCATTGGAGAATTCTGGAGACGCTGGCATATATCACTTGGAACCTGGTTTAAAGAATATGTATATTTCCCACTTGGTGGTTCAAGGGTAAAAAATAAAGACATAATGGTGAGAAATACTTTGATAGTATGGATTCTCACGGGTATATGGCATGGTGCCTACTGGACCTTTATTCTCTGGGGCATATATAATCTTTTGTTCATTGTATTTGAGAGAATGGCAGGCTTTGAAAAAATAGAAGGCCATGATGGTCTTAAGCACATTTATGCACTGCTTGTTATATTCTTTGGCTGGATCATGTTCAGAGCAGATACTCTTTATGAGCTAAATGAATATTTTGCCAACATGTTCGGACTTACCAATAATGCATTTTACAATGACATAGTTGGAATGTTTATAAAAGAATATGGATTGGTAATATTCTTTTCAATACTGTTCTCTATGCCTGTTGCAAGAATTTGCAGAGAAAAGGTTGATGGTATGGATAATAAGCTATTAAGAGGTGGATTTAAAGGTCTATATGTTGCAGGTCTTTCCTGTGCGTTCGCTTTATCGGTTATGTGCATGATAAAAGGTGGATACAATCCATTCATCTATTTTAACTTTTGATCAGGAGGCACGGTTTGAAGAATATAGAAAAAATTATATTTACAGCAATATTTATAGTAGGCCTGGGAATCTATGCTGTTTTATCTATAACTAATTCAATTGATGCCTTATCAGATTATGCTGTTAACCTTGAGATAAGTGATGCAGAGGACATTTCTGAAGCGATAGATGAACTTGATACCACAATAAAAGAGAATGTTGCTTTTAGATATGGTGTGGTTGAAACCTATGGTGCGGTGAATAAGCTGCTTGGTAAAAATGAGATAAACGGGTTTGAGTATGTAAGAGACAAGAATGGCTTTTTAAGTATTGGTAATTTCTGGAATGTTGTATATGACATTGATGAAAAAGAACTTGCAGTTAATCTTGAGCAGTTTTATGAAAGACTGCAGAAGGATGACATAGATATGGTTTTTGTGTCTTTCCCGCAAAAAGTTTCAGATGAATGGACAGATGGATACAGTGGCATTCCTTATGATGATTATTCATATGAAATGAATCAGTTTATGATTCAGGTAAGAAAGTACAGAATACCTAATGTAGAGCTGAGTTCAGTCATGGAAAACAGTGGACTGGATTATGATGAGCTTTACTTTAAAACAGATCACCACTGGACAAGTAAGGCAGCATTTCTTGGATTTAGCGCACTTTTAGATAAGCTGGAAGAGATAGATATAGTTCTTGACCCTACTGGCTATTATAGAGACCTTGATAATTACGAAATAATTCATTATGAAAATATGATGCTTGGCTCATCTGGAAGATCCACAGGACTTATTTATGCAGGTGGTACAGAGGACTTTGATCTTATATATATCAATGATGATACAGAGTATGAATATGCATACTATGGAGATATGTTACTAAAAGGAACTGCATCAGATACAATTGTAGATTTTAATATTCCTAATGATATATTAAGTGTTCCGGATTCTATTTATACACGCAGTATGTATGATATGTACATGAGAGGAATTAGAAAAAATATGTACATAACAAACAAGACTAATAGTGATGGACCAAGAGTACTGATTATTGCTGATTCCTATGCTTCTCCTTTTGGAGTCTGGCTTGCACCAATGTGTAGTGAAGTGGACTTCTTATGGGCAAATCATAATTCAGGAGAAGAGATTGAAGCAGCAATTGAGGAAAATGACTACGATTTAGTTATTGTAGGATTTTATCCTAATGATATGAATGAAGATTTTATTCATTTTGAAACTGAGGATTAATGGGGAAAGGATATAACAATGAAAGACGTAATTTTTAATTTTTTATCAACATCAAATACTACCTTGGGATTACAGAATATTGTTCTTAATTTTGTTGCAGCAACCGTAATTGGAATAGTTATTTTTCTGAGCTACAGATTAACACATTCAAGAGCTGTTTATAGCGCCAAGTTTAATGTGTCACTCCTTATGATGACAGTGATCACTACACTGGTTATGAGTGTTATCGGAAATAATATTGCACTTTCACTTGGAATGGTTGGTGCTCTTTCTATAGTAAGATTTAGAACAGCAATCAAAGATGTAAGAGATACAGTATATATTTTCTGGGCAATCGCAGTCGGAATATGCTGTGGTGTGTCAGAGTATTTCCTTGTTGGTGTAGGAAGCCTTGTTATTTTTGTTTTATTGATGCTTATGGGTGCAGTACATTCAGATGATCAGTATCTTATTAGTGTAAAGGCAGACAAAAAGGCTGAGAATGAAATTGTTATGCTTATGACCAATGCATTCCGAGGAAAAGCCAGCCTTAAAGTTAACAATTCTAATAGTAGTTCCTGTGAGCTTATTTACCAGGTAAATTCTAGCATGCTGAAAAAGAAAACTAACGGTATGGATATTAAGGATGAGCTTTATAATATTGATACTGTTTCCATGGTAAATATAATTTGTCAAAGCGAAGAAATTAGCAGATAAGGGCCGCTCTATATGAGTAAAAATAAATTGATGTGCGTAAGCATAATTGTATTGTCATTGATTATTGGAATTGGTTTCTATTCTTTGTACACCTATATGACCAAGGAAGAGACCACTAGTAATTTTGAACATGTCGTCAGACTTGAAGAAGGCGCCGACCCATCCGTGGGCGTAACATCTTTTGATGGCGATTATACTGTAGATGATTCTTTTGTAAGTCATTTACCACTGGTTGTAATTGACCTTGAAGATAATGAAATCCCGGATTCATACTATTTTGATCAGGATGAAGGAAGATTTATTTTAAAGGATGATGCGGATCCATATGTGGATGCATCAATCAGTGTAATTGATAATGACAGTAATCTAAATTATCTTGGTGATGATCCGCAGGTGCAGTCAAAAATAAAAATTAAATATCGAGGCAATTCTTCTGTAGTATTCGATAAACATCAGTACAGATTCAAGCTCCTTGACGAAGACGGAAATTCAAATAAGCAGAATTTACTTGGAATGGGAGAAGACTCAGAGTGGATACTGAATATATCAATGATTGATTCAACCCTTTTGAGAAACTATTTATGTTATTCAATAGCTGGCGAATTCATGGCATATACTCCTGATGTCCGTTTCTGTGAGGTCATTATTAAAAAAGATGGCGAATATGAATATCAGGGTCTGTACCTATTGATGGAGCCTGTTGAGCAGGGCGAAAACAGAGTTGATATTAGTGATTACAGTTCCAAAAATGATTACACAAGCTATATCGTCAGAAGAGATCGTTATGATGAAGAAGGTGTAATGCTGGACACATATGCGACTATCAATGAGCTTTGTTATGGATACCTGGATCTTAAATATCCTAATAACGAAGATCTTAACGATGAAGTTATTGATTACGTTACAAATGACTTAAGTGAAATTGAGAAGGTAATCTTTTCTGAAGATGAGACTGAGTTCTTGAAATACTCGCAATACATTGATGTTGACAGTTTTGTGGACTATTTTATTTTTAATGAATTTTTCACCAATTATGATGCGGGTAACAATTCTACTTATATGTATAAAGATGCCCGCGGAAAGTTAACCATTGGGCCTATCTGGGATTATGACAATATCGCTGACAATATTTCTGAGTATCTTTTGGATCCTGAGGTCATAAGTTTTGAAGGACAGGCATGGTTTACTGAATTATTACAATCGGAAGAGTTCTGCAAAAAGCTGGAAAGCAGATACTCAGAGTTAAGGGAAACATATTTTTCAGATGATTATATAAATACCTTTATCGATGAAACAGTTGAATATCTTGGTAATGCAAGGCTGCGTGATTGGGACAGATGGTATGAACAATATACTGAAGACAGATTTGAAATAATCGAAGACAGATATGGAGTAAGTGTAGACAGGAATTTTGATTCATATGAAGACAATGTTCAGAGATTAAAAGATATCTTAAATGAACATGCAAGATATATCCTGCCTGAATTGCACAAGCTCACTTTGGAGTGTAAGTATAAAGATGCATACAGAATTCATTATGAGTATGCAGCACTGTTTTTAGTTATATTCCTGGCTGCAGTTACTATTGTAAGACGAAAAGTATAATATAAAAAAGAAAAACAGGCGAAAAAACAAAATTAACAATTGTTTTTTCGCTGTTTTTCTTTTTCACTATTTGTTTTTTATCCCATTACAACTTCTACTTTAACAGTTTTGCCCTGCATTGCCTTGTCGTAAGGAATGATAGTTCCATTTACGTGGTTGCCGTCTACAATCAAATCCTTTACGCCTTTTTGAGCACCATTTGTTTTTACGGAAATGTCGTAGGTTACTCCACGGAACTTTCTGCTGAGAGTAAAATCACCAAAGTCTTCAGGTACGCATGGATCAACAGAAAGACCTAAGTGGCTTGGATATACACCAAGTATGTACTGAGAGATGTTTGCAAATGTCCAGGCAGCAGTTCCTGTGAGCCAGCTATTTTTGCCCTGACCAAAGAACTTGGCATCTCTTCCTGCAACCATCTGGCTGTATACATAAGGCTCAGTTGCGTGAATCTCACTAAACTCTTCAGTATAAGCAGGGCAGGTCTTCTTGTATATTTCAAAGGCTCTGTTGCCATGTCCAACAACGGTTTCAGCAATGGAAACCCAAGGATTGTTGTGACAGAAGATTCCGGCATTTTCCTTGTATCCTGGCGGATAGGAGCTGACTTCTCCAAGCTCTAAATGATATTCAGTATAGGCTGGCTGGAGAATCATGATACCGTATTTTGTATCCAGCTTTTCTTCAACAGACTTAAGGGCTTTTTCGGCAAGACCTTCCTTTACACCAATTCCGGCAAGAACACAGAAACCCTGAGGTTCAATATAAATCTGACCTTCCTTACATTCTTTGGAACCAACTTTGTTGGAATATGCGTCATAGGCTCTTACAAACCATTCGCCATCCCAGCCTGCGTCACAGACTGTGTCGTACATTTTCTTTACTTCGTCTCTTGCTCTCTGGGCTTCAGTAGCATCTCCTTTGAGCTCACAAAGCTGAGCATATTCTTCGCCGTATTTTACAAACATGCCTGCAATAAATACTGACTCAGCCACAGGTCCTTCGGATGGGCCAAAGGTCTGGAAGGATTCACCAGGGTGAGCAGAGAAGCAGTTAAGGTTCAGACAGTCATTCCAGTCAGCACGACCGATGAGAGGAAGACCGTGAGGACCCTTGTGATTTACTATATAATCAAAGGATCTCTTTAAGTGTCCAAGAAGAGGAACGGCAACGCTCATATCATTGTCAAAGGCAACATTTTCATCGAGGATGCTCATGTCACCTGTTTCTCTTATGTATGCTGAAGTGCCGGCAATAAGCCAAAGTGGATCATCATTAAATCCAGAACCGATATCGGAATTACCTTTTTTAGTAAGAGGCTGATACTGATGATAAGCACTTCCATCCTGGAACTGAGTAGATGCGATGTCTATAATACGCTGTCTGGCTCTGTCTGGAATCAGGTGTACAAAACCAAGCAGATCCTGGCAGGAATCTCTAAAGCCCATGCCACGACCAATACCTGATTCATAATAAGAAGCAGAACGTGACATATTAAAGGTAACCATGCACTGATACTGATTCCAGATGTTGACCATTCTGTTAACTTTTTCATTAGAAGACTCAACGTGATAAATTGACAGCAGATCATTCCAATAGTTCTTTAATTCCAAAAGAGCACTGTCAAATTGATCTTCAGTCTGATATTTTGCAATAAGCTCGTGAGCAGGCTTTTTGTTTATGACCTGATGTGATTCCCACTTCTGATCTTCTGGAACCTCTACATATCCAAGAAGGAATATGAAGGTTTTGCTCTCGCCCTTGGCAAGCTTTACATTTATCTGATGAGAAGCGATAGGAGACCAGCCGCTTGCTACAGAATTTCTGCAGCTGCCTTCTAATACAGCATCTGGATGATCTGGCCCATTATAAGCACCAAGGAACTCATCTCTGCTGGTGTCAAAACCATCAACAGCAGTATTTACTGTATATACGCCATAGTGATTCCTTCTTTCTCTGTATTCTGTCTTGTGATATATTGTAGAGCCTTCAATCTCAACTTCGCCGGTGCTGAGATTGCGCTGGAAGTTCTTCATATCATCATCGGCATTCCACAGACACCATTCTACATATGAAAAGAGTTTTAATTCTTTATTATCATCGCTTTCGTTTGTAACAGTAACCTTGGTTACTTCACAGGAATCATTCATAGGAACGAAAGTTACAAGCTCTGCCTTAACGCCGTCTTTTTTGCCACAGAATTTACTATAGCCAAGTCCGTGTCTGCACTCGTAGCTGTCCAGACTTGTCTTTACAGGCTGCCATGCTGGATTCCATACACAATCTCCGTCCTTAATATAGAAATATTTTCCATTATTATCATAAGGGACGTTGTTGTAGCGGTATCTGGTAAGCCTAAGGAGCTTGGCATCCTTATAAAAAGAATATCCGCCGCAGGTATTAGATATTAAGGAAAAAAAGTCTTTGTTGCCAAGGTAGTTGATCCAAGGCAAAGGTGTTTTTGGAGTAGTAATTACATACTCTCTGTTTGAATCATCGAAAAATCCAAATTTCATGGTAACCTCCCATAGTTTTTTGAAACATAGCAAAGACGGGCTTTGCGAGCTTTCTGTATCGAAAACAAAACTAAAATTGCTTTCTACTAAAACGATTAAGTAACCTTTCGGGATTTATTATATAAAGAAATTATTGATATTGCAATAAGATAAAAGTGAACATTCTTTGAATAAAGTGCGGAAAATTCTAGAATTATGCCAATTGTAGGTGAAATACTAAAATATTCGAAACGTTAATCTAAAATAATTTACGTTTACGAAAACGTTTGACTTAAAAAACATGATAACAAAAATAGATAAACGATAATTTATAATTAAATTATAAGAATTCACCATATTTTCATAATATATTGTGAAAATGCACAATAGATTTTCAAAAAATAGTTGCATTAATATTAAAATTGATG
>JAZRKG010000049.1:0-5852 GCA_045646185.1 Butyrivibrio sp. | reverse complement strand
TGATATTCCATTTAAAACTCCGTCGTTAGTGATACCCATTGTAAAGACAATTTCATCACCATATCCTACTGAAGAAATCTGGAGTACATATCCCAGGGTATTTCCTGAAGCATCAAGCGCTTTTTTGGCACTTACGATGCTTATTTTGCTGTACTGTGCTGTAGCTGATGCTGCGGCAGCCTCATCCAGCTCAACTTCTTCAAAGCTTGCTGCATCTGTAAATACTTCCTGATTAGCTTTTGTCTCAGCAAGCTGATTCTGATATGCAATAGGCTCTTTGGTAATCTGATAAACAAGACCAAGCAAAACTCCTGCTACCAGAGTTATAACGAAGAGAATAAGTGCGTTTTTTATCATTGTTTTGGTATCGTTCATTATCTCTTCGCCTCCTTCCTGCCTTTTGGAATTCCAAATGCTCTAGGCTGTGTATATCTCTCAATAAGAGGTACCAGAAGATTTCCTATGATAATTGCAAATGAAACACCTTCTGCGGAAGAACCAAATATTCTGAAGATTGCTGTTAAAACCCCAAGAAATATTCCATATACATATTTTCCACCATTGGTAATAGGACTTGTAACGTAGTCTGTTGCCATAAAGAAAGCACCAAGCATAAGTCCGCCACCAGCCAGCTGTGCTGAAAGGTATGCGCCGTTAAGTCCATGTCCGCCAAAAAGTGCTGTGAATATTACAAATGACACAATGTAGGAACCAGGTATTCTGAGGTCAATTACTCCTGCCATTATAAGGATACATGCGCCAAGCACTATGGCTATCATTGATGTCTCACCAATAGTTCCACCTATGCGTCCGATGATCATATCCATTACAACAACTTCTTCGCCATTTTTAAGAGCTGTAAGTGGTGTAGCTCCGGTAAATGTGTCTGTGACAAAATTGGTCATGATGGCCGGGAAAGATATTACCAAAAAGCATCTTCCACCAAGAGCCGGATTCATGAAGTTCTGTCCAAGTCCTCCAAAGAGCATTTTTACAACTATGATTGCAAAAACGCCTCCGAGTATAGGAATCCACCACGGTACTGTACTTGGAAGGTTAAGTCCAAGTAAAAGTCCTGTAACGACTGCTGAAAAATCACCAATCGTAACTGGCTTGTGCATTAATTTTTCATATATATATTCAGCTAAAACTGCAGACAGCACAGATAAAACAACAATTATAAGTGCATCTACTCCAAAATTATAAATACCAAATCCTGTTGCAGGAAGAAGCGCTATAACTACAAGCATCATGATATTAGATGTAGTTACTTTGGCCCTGACATGTGGATTCGATGATACCTTCATCATATCGCTCATTTAAGTTGCTCCTCCTTACGCTTTCTTCCTATTAGCCATCTGAATTTTTCTCATACCTTTAATAAGCTGAGTCAGTTGTCTTCTGGCCGGGCATACATAACTACAGCAGCCGCATTCACAGCATTCCATTCCATACTGGCGAAGGAATCTGTCATTTTCTCCGTGTTCTACTGCATCTGCCAGCTCCTTAGGATTAAGTCTTTCAGGGCACGCCTCGAGACACTTGCCACAGCTGATACATGCTGAAGGCTCCATCTCTGAAACAGCATCCTCTGTAAGGCAGGTAATAGCTGATGCAGTCTTGGTAGTTGGAACATCCAGATCAAACATGGCAAAGCCCATCATAGGTCCGCCTGATATGATCTTGGCTGGTGTTGATACGAATCCACCTGCATCCTCTATAAGCTCTCTGTAGTTGGTACCAATTCTGATCTTGTAATTGCATGGATCAACTATAGCATCACCTGTAATGGTAACGATTCGTTCCATAAGAGGTCTGCCTTCTGTAACTGCTCTGCTAACAGCACAAAGAGTATCAACATTATCTACTATGCAGCCTGCATCTGCAGGGAGCATGGATGAGTTGATTTCTCTTCCGGTACATGCATATATAAGCATACGCTCAGCACCTTGAGGATATTTAGTCTGAAGCGCCTTAACACTGATTTTTTCCTCATCTTTTGTGAGCTTACGCAGCTTGTCTATTACATCAGGCTTATTGTCTTCAACTGCCAATATGCCTCGTGCATTTGGGAAAATGCTAACTGCAATTTTGAGCCCGCTAATAAGAAGCTCAGGTTCTTCAACCATACGTCTGTAGTCAGATGTAAGGTATGGTTCACACTCAGCACAGTTAGCAATTACATATTCGATTTTATCCGGTTCTTTTGGAGATAATTTGACTGCTGTAGGGAATCCTGCGCCGCCCATTCCAACAACTCCGGCTTCTCTTACCAGATCAACGATTTCCTGAGGAGTAAGCTCTTCATATGGCTTTGGACGGGTATACTCTACCTCATCATAGTTACCATCATTTTCAACGATGATACTTTCGCACATACCGCCGTTTGCCAGTCTTCTCGGCTCAATAGCCTTGACCGTTCCGGATACGGTTGCGTAGATTGGTGCAGATACAAAGCCACCTGCATCTGCGATTTTCTGCCCTGTAATCACGTGGTCTCCCACTGCTACAATAGGCTTGGCTGGTGCACCTATGTGTTGTGACAACGGATAAACAAGGTCACCCTTCGGTAGCACCACTTTGATAGGTTTGTCTTTGGAGAGTTCTTTTCCTTCATAAGGATGTACTCCACCTGCAAATGTTAGTCTCGCCATTTCCTACCCTTTCTTTATTCATACAATTTAACTTCTGTACTATTTAAGTTAAAGCGCTGCATATAGATTTATCTGTCAACGCCTTTTGCCAAAACATAAAATAGTAACTATACATTAAATATACCCCATCTTGTGTGCAAATTCCACAGTTTTAAGTCAAATTGAATAAACTTTTTGTGCTATTTTACGACAATTTATATTATATAATTGCATATTCGAATTGCGTTTGATCCTCATCAATCGTCGGAAATCACGAAAAGATTCATCCCATGGCAAAAAAAGGTGGCCTGCATAAGCAAGCCACCTTTTATAAAGGCTTATTCTTTAATTGGTTTCTCTTTTTTCTTGTTTCTGTCTGCTATCAGCAGGGTTGCAACTATTCCAGCGCAAATTACTATGATGACAATTCTTGAAGCCATATTTGAAGTATCATCTGTACCTGCACGTCTAGCACCAAGTACTGATGGCTGATTTGATGTAGCTTCTCTGTTTGCACCAAGTACAGCTGCTGTTGAAGTTGCTGTAACAGGAACTACAGTTGTTTCATCTGTAGTAGGTGTTGTACCACCTGAAGGATTATCAGGAGTAGTATTGTTTACAGGTGTAATCTTAAGCACACCATTTTTACCTACTATCTTGAACTGATCAGTAACATCTACTGATCCACACATGATTACAGCTCCAGCTATATCTGCAGGTACTGTATAGTTACCAACATTTACAGCTGACTTCATAGCAGTGATACCAGTAGCTGTATAATCAACACCTTCAAAGCTGAATGCTTTAACATCTGTCTTTGAACCAGCATTGGCCCTAAGTACAAAGAGTGATGCAAGGTTTTTGGACAATGAGTTAAACAGTTGTCCTAATGAAGCAGAATCTGATTCTGAAGCATCATCAGAGCCGTTTCCATTATCAGTATCATCATAACCTTCCCAGTAATGATCTTCTGAAGGATCTACTACAGTAATTGTATAACCATCTGCGCTCTTTGTTGTTCCATCATATACATATGTGCCAGATGCAGCCTGGACAACGATTTCAAGCTGATTTCCATCGTCCGGGGTTCTTCCGATTACTTCAAGAGTACCTGGTTTATATACTATTTCATAGTTGTTTAAGTTAATAACTTCATCATCAAATGTTGCTGATATTGTGTTAGGGCTTGTACCAACTACAAGCTGACTTCCTACAACCGATACTGTTACGCCTTCGCCTTCGTTCTTTACATAGCTACCTGTTACCTGATACTTATCGCAGGTAAGTTCTTTTCCATCAAAAAGCTTTCTTGCTGAAATTGCCTGATATTCGATAGGAAGCTTTTTAATTGTAACTGTTCCGGTCTTGGTCTGAACCTTTGCCTCGCCAGAGCTAGCATATGTAGCCTCAACCTTAACATAATAAATTCCAGCATCTGTAAATTCAGGAAGCTTGCCATCAGCCGCTTCTGTCCAGCTCTGTCCGTCTGTACTGTACCAGTATTTATATGTAGAGCCTTCTGTAGCTGTTACGGTTATTGTATGACTCTCGCCATCGTAGAATCCTTCATAGTCTTCTACATTAAGTTCACTACAAAGTTCATACCAGTCAGGTCTTCCATCTACATGCCAGCCATCATATTCACGTTTGATTACGTACCAGTCAACGTTATATACGTTTGCTCTCCAAATAACACCATTATATACAAATTCAATTATTCCATCTTCAGATACAGAATCGGATGGTACAAAGCCATATAATTCTTTTTCTACAAGATTATTAGCTGTATCTTCTTCGGTTAATTCTGCATAAGATTTGTAATTACTAAATACATAATCACTTATCTTTGATGTACCAACAGATCTGCTGAAATAAATAGTACTCTGAGGAACATAAGTGGTCTTACTTGTAATTTCTTTCTTAATTGTAGCGCCTGGTGCAAGGATATAGTATCTTGTTTCAACACCACTAATGTACTCAGCCTTGTAGCTGTAATTCTTTAATGAAGATGTAGTAATAGTCACATCTTTTGCTGCATCTTTCATTATTTCTGAAATAACTCTTACTACTGCATTACTATTATCAACCCATCCAAGGAAGTCTTCACGAAGCTTGGTTGCATAAGGAAGTGCAAAATTATCAGATGAAGCTGTGTAGGTAAGAGTTATTGTGCCATCTTCATTTACCTTATACTCAACGCCAAGATCCATATAATATGTCTGGTTATCTTTGCTCTGATCCATGGAAGTAATTTCGCCGCCATTTAAATCAAGAGTAACAGTATATGGAATCAAATTGTAATAAACAGAAATAACTGTTCCGTTTTCACCTGTCAGAATTGTAACAGCAGTATCATCTGAAAGTTCTGTTTCTCCGCTTACTGCTTTTTTGAATTCATATCCCTTAAGGCTATTAACTGCAGCCTTTACTTCATCAAGAGCTAATACTTCACTCAATGTTACTGTTGAATCAGCTTCGGCCTCTGCTGCAACTGTTTTTACCAGTTCATAAGCATCATTATTGCTTCCAAATAAAGTACTCTGTTTATATACGTTTACAGTATATTCTGTAGCATCTGCTTTGTAATATACCTGAATGGTAGTGCCATTTGGAACCTCTGATGGAAGTTCTGTACTTTCTGTAGTGCCAATAACAATCTTGTCAAAAGTATATCCTTCATACTTATCTGTCAGATTGATATCTTCTTTGTTTACTCCAATAGCTGTTGCACTAACAACTACTTCTTTTGTAACTGTCTGCTTATCAGCAGCAACTTCAGTTGAAGTCTCTCCAACTGTCTTGAAGTACTCAACAGTGTATGTATATTCTGTTGTTTTCTCTTCTTCCGGGTCCTCTTCTATTACTTCAGGAAGACTAAACACGAAGTCCATACCTGTGTTGCCCCAGCCATGATCATATCCGCATCTATAATAAGCATCCGTATTAACCTGCTTATCTAAAACTCCTGTTGAATAGGTTTTGTCACCAGCATGAATAATAAACTCTATACTTGAATCAATAAAAATATCAGTCAACTCGTAATAAGAATAGCCATGGCCCATCAAATATATTACTACAGCTCTGTATTCCTTACTGCCACCGTCACTACCATTGTTGAGCATATAATATTCAGAGTTGTTATTAACTTTTACGGTTACATATACATAATCATTGCCAAAGTATTTTTTATAATCAGCATCTGTAAATCTTAAGTCAATA
>JAZRKG010000048.1:0-13816 GCA_045646185.1 Butyrivibrio sp. | reverse complement strand
CATCGTACTGAAGAAGTCCTTCGAGCTTTTCATGAATCTCATCAACTGAGAGCTTTTCGATATCCTCTTTTTTCAACGCTCCTATAAGGGTTGCGGATAATCTGGCCTCTTTTCTCTCAGTCAGATTCCATATTGGAGACTTAAGATAATTTCCGTTCATGTTCAGTACAACCACAGGATATTTGTACATCTTTACCATCTTGGCAACAGATTTCTGCAAAACAGAAGCCGTTCCAACGTTGGCATACCTTGCCTCCGGGTACAAAACCAGACTATCTCCCCTATCAAGCACAGCCTTTATATTTTTTACCAGCATAATATCTGAGATAAACTTTCTGGTACCAAGACAGCCTATTTTCCTGTAAATCCACTCACCATAATATTCAAAGCCTTCAAGCTCTGAGATGTAATTGGCGCGGTGAGGGAAAAGAGCCAGTGGTGTAACCAGAAAATCTGTGAAGGACTGATGTGTAGCCAGCACCAGATATGGCGGCTTAAAGCCTTCCATGTTCTCCTTCTTGATTTTCAATCCATTTTTTACTGTTGAAAAAAAACATGCAAGCCATATAAATGGCAAGAGAAATAAACTCTGCCTAGGCGGGATCCTTTTTCTGTCAAAAGGCTCTGTGTCAGGATTTATGCTGACGTCCTTTCTCATATATCTTCTAACTGGTGGTAGCAGACATATAACGCAGTACAAAATCAAGGTTCCCAAAAACGAAGCGCCAGTTGGCGTCAGTTTAAACAAAACATTGTTGTAAATATCGCCTGTAACAGGATTGTATATCAATAGTGACATAAGGCTTCCTGCCACCAGACAAATAAATCCAATATAGTTATAGCCCTTTGAATAATAGTAGGCATCATGCCCTTTAATTTCGTACGCACTCTTAAAATCAAGCTTTTGCTTTCTGATGACAAAAAAGTCTGCAAATAAAATAGCTGCAAGAGGTGCGTAAACACAGGCTGATATTGTAAGAAAGCTTCCAAAGTAATCTATGATCTTGCCCCACACACATAAAATGGCGATATAGGCTCCCAAAATGCTTATCAGTCCATGATAGCTGATTTTAGGAAAAGTAGATCTAAGCATGACTCCATATAAATAAGAGCCGACTGCCTGAGTTCCTATGTTGGCAAAAGCAACCAGAAGAAGGGATGCAAGCGCCACTACCGGTGAAGCAAGACTTGATAGCATCTCAGTTGGGTCAGTAGTCTCATATCCGGTTGCAATCTTCATGGATATAACCATTACCGCGCCTACAACTACGAAAAAGGAACCTGCAAGGCCCTGTCCAAAGACACCTGCATAATAAGCACCCTTTTCACTCTTGCAAAGCCTTGGAACTCCTGCCATTCCACCAATTAACGTAATAACAAAGGCAAAATTAGCTTCAAGTGCCAGTATGTACGCTGTAGAAGCAGGCATGGCAACGTTTGAAGGTGTATATGAGAGAATATCCCAGAAGGATACTGCTCTAAATGCTACAAATACTACAAGCGCGCCTACAGTAAGCAAAAGTGGCACAAGAATTCTTGTAGTTCTGGTTATGGTCTTTACGCCTCTCCAGGCAAGCATTGTGCCGACTCCAACGCAAAATAGCTTCAGCGGCAAAAAAGTCCATCCCGGCAAATCCATACCAAATACATGGAATAGATTGGTCATCGAGGAGGCAAACAGTTCACAGCATACTGCGTACCATGGAAAATTAACGACGATTATTATAAAAGAAACGACTTTTACTCCGCGGGTACCAAAGGCCGCTCTCAGCCATATCCAGATATCAATGCCATATCTCGCTGATAGAATAACCGGGAGCTGATATATAAATAGCATCAGCAGCGCACCGGCAAAAGCCGTTATCAGAAGCTGCTTAAAGCCTACAAGGCCAGTTAGATATGCCCCCTGTGTGTAGCTCCAGGTAGCGATACAATAACCTGACAGGATTAACAGCGCATCAACAAACCCAAGCTGCCTCTCGCTTTTTTTGACTGGTAAAATACCACATGTTACCTCATTATCAATATCTTTATTAATTAATTCACTATTCTTACCCAAGGAACGCACCACCTATCACAAGTATTAGGCAAAAAAGAATAAGAAGGCCTGCTACTATATAGTCTTTCCTATTCATTCTGCCTTCCTGACTTTCGTCAGCTTCAAGCTCCGCGATGCGTTCTTTTAAATCTTCTTCATAACTTTTCATATCGACATAATGCCCCTATTCGTTTTGCGCTTGTTAAATAATGGCACAATATATATTTGTGTTCAAGAGCAAAAAAAATAGGTTTACCTAAGCAAATTTCTGTTAATTTACAGTGTTAGAGCCTGATTCTAAGTGTCTTTATTTCAAATGGCGCAAAGCTCATCGCTATTTCTCTGCCATTTTCCAATAACTGCATTTGAAAATTAATATTTTCCATAAGGTCACATTCCCATACCTTCTGCGCTGTAATTTCAAGGCCTTCAAATAACTTTGCCCTGCAGCTGTGGGCGACTCCATAGCCTTCGTACATGCGCAGGATTATATCTTCAGAATCCTCAGCCATTTTTACTGCATCTATAAATATTCCAGCTTCGTTTAAAGCAAGGATTTTTGCTGCAAGTCTGGTAAAAGAAGTTGCTCCATGGCTTTCCTCATTGAGCCTTCGGGCTTTTTCAATTACCTTGCCGCTTCTATAATCGCCAGAATGCGGATACAGCGCATAGGTAAACTCATGAATCCCCTGGTCTGCGTTAGGATTTGGAAAAATACCTGATTTTATAAGGGTAAGTCTCATAAGCCCGGGCTTTGCATCGTATCCGTATTTACAGTCGTTTAATATTGCTACGCCAAGGTCTTTGCCCTTATCAGACATGTCTATCCATTTATGAGCGCAGCATTCAAACTTTGCCTTGTCCCAGCTGTTTTCACGCTTTAGCTTTCTCTCAAGATTTCCATATTGAATCTCGCAGTTGATCACTTCAGCGTCTATATCAACAGGGAAAGCAGCCTTTAGAAGTGTCTGGTGCTCGTGCCAGTCAATGCTTGTCTTAAAGTCAATTCTTCTGGAATCGGCATAAATAACGATGTTCTGCGTTATTACTGAATTTCTAAAATCTCTTGTAACGCATATCGATATTTCTTTTGCCAAAAGCTTATCTGCATCAGTGCATTCAGACTCACGTCCATTCTGGTCTGTGGCTACGCACTTAATGTCCCTTACATTTGTAATATTCCATGATACATTTTCAAAATCAGCATCAATATTCCAGCAGTCATACTCCTTTGGCTTATCCTCAAAGGCTATGAGGCGGTTTAAAGGCGACTTGTCACTACTGCGGATCTCAGTAGCCCTTTCTCTATCTATAAGGCTTACAATCTCACCATTTTCATCTATCAAAATCTCATAGAAATCTGTAACAACCTGAATATTTCTGCCCTGCTTCTTATAGGTAAGAGTTGCATAATTTTGCCTGACAGAGTCCGAATTGTCTGGCAAAAGCTTTTTTACTACTGCTTCCGCATCGGCTATTATCTCCTGAACTTTTTCCTCTACCTCTCTATACTGGATATCAGAGTCCTGATAGACCTCTTCTATTGAAGATCCCGGCAAAATATCGTGGAACTGATTTAGCATTACGATTTCCCAAAGCTTTAAGAGCTCCTCTTTAGGATATTTTCTCTTCTCAAGAATATAAGCCCATACAGATAAAAGCTCAGCCTGTCCCAGTCTGTATTCGGAACGCCTGTTATTTTTCTTATTCTTGCCAATAGAGGTGTAGGTGCCTCTGTGGAATTCAAGATACAGTTCATCCTTCCATATAGGGAGGTCCCCTCTTCCCGCTATCTTTCCAAGCAGGTTGTCAAAAAAGTCCTTGACTGAAGTCTGCTTTGTCACAGGAACACCAGGTATACCAAGCCTTAGACGTCTGTCCATTTCGAGCATCTCCCAGGTTGGTCCGCCGCCGCCATCGCCAAAGCCGTAACAGGTAAGGACTTCATCCGTAATAGCTTTTTCTCTGAAAGCTGTCCAGGTGCCCATTACCTGAGCTGCGTTCTGCCTGCCATTGTAGGTGTAGTTCAAAATACCGCCACTTTCCGCAGCTTCAAGTGCTTTATCATTATCACAGGTAGTGATTATATATGTAGGAATAGAGCTTCCATCAATTCCCTCCCAGTAAAAGAGGTCGTGGGGCATTCTGTTAGTATCATTCCAGGCAAGCTTAGTTGTCATGAAAGCTTTTATGCCGCTCTTTTTCAATATCTGCGGCATTGCAGCACTATAACCAAAAACATCCGGGAGCCATAAAATAGTGCTTTCTATGCCAAAGGTGTTTTTAAAATATTTATTTCCATATAAAATCTGTCTGACCAAAGACTCACCGGAAGTGAGATTGCAGTCAGCTTCCAGCCACATTGCGCCCTCTGTTTCAAAGCGATTTTCCTTAACTCTGGCCAGGATCTCATCAAAAAGCTCAGGCTCTTGTTGCCTTACAAACTCATACATCTGCGGAGTGCTGGCCATAAATTTGTAATCAGGATACTTTTTCATAAGCTCCATGACTGTTGAATAGCTTCGTATTACCTTTTCTCTAGTCTGACGAAGCTGCCATTTCCAGGCAACGTCAATGTGGGTATGACCAACGCTGCAAACTGTTGCCGGGCTCTTGTCTATGCCATAGAGATGCTCGCGCAGATACCGGGAAGCATTAAGACAGCTTTCTTTATTTGTAACGCCGTCTTTAGAGAGCATCTGGCTGGCCTCTTCAAGCTCTCTATATATAAGCTCTCTGTTTGCAGAGTCTTCTTTAAGTTTCATTTCTTCTGCTGCTTCAAATGGAACCAGCATGTCAAAATAAATCTGCTGAGCCTCTTCGTTTCTGCCTGCAATACGCATATCCAGGTAGTTTTCATTTTTGTCCAGATTGGAATAGGCATAGATTCTAACGTCCACCTGCCTTGAATACTTACCGTCCCAGTCATCTTTTTCTATCAAAGTAACCAGATTGTGATTCATATCCATTCCACAGCGTCTTTTGCCATCAATATATACAAGCATCTGCGGATTATTGGTGTTCCAGATATCCTCTGCTCCGGTTGATAAAAAGAGCACTACCTCTTTTTCAAAATAATCTTCAGGAATATCTACGACCACATGAAAACAGTAATGTGTATCAGGCTCTCCCCAAACTCCGCCTGGAGTAAAGCTCTCCCAATCAGAGCTGTCCTCAAGTACTGTATTTCTCATGCCGTAGGGCACTTCTTTGATCTTAATACCAGATGCTGTCATAACCTCTTCTACAGGCCTGGTATCGTCCCAAAGATTCTTTTCCAACACCTCAAGAGTGCCTTTTATCATCTCGTATTGATTTCCCATATTTTTATACCCTTCTTACTGCCTTGTTTTCCAAGGCTTTTATACATTTATTACAATTTTTCGCTTACTTTTTCTGCTAATAGTAATATTATCCACGGAAACTGAATGCGATATAATAGTTTCAACAATCTTGAAAGGTCGCTACTGCTCAGTTCATGACGGTAACGAAAAGGACTTCTTCTTATGAAACAGCTAAAACCTATCACCAACAAACTATTATGGCTCTTTGCATTGGGTCAGTTCGGCTGGAGCCTGCTGTCTGGTATAGTATCCAACTGGATGGTGTACTACTATACAGGTAGCCCTGATGCACAGAATCCAAACACCGGATTATTTGCTTCCGGAATCACTCAGGATCCAATTATTTTCAAATTAACTTTATTTGGTCTAGTCCTTGCAACAGGAAGAATCTTTGATGCAATAACAGATCCTCTTATTGCTGGCTGGTCAGATCGTAGTAATTATAAGGGTGGCCGACGCATTCCATTTATGCGTGCCATGGCTATTCCATTTTCACTTTGCACAATTGGCTTATTCGCACTTCCACAGACCGGAAATGTCGCTGTAAACGATGTTGTGCTGTTTGTACTTTTAATGGTTTTCTATTTATTTATGACTATGTTCTGTACCCCTTACAACGCCCTGATTGCAGAGCTTGGAGACACACAGCAGCATAGAATCAATGTATCAACTTATATTTCCTTTACATTTATCGTAGGTCAGAGTATCTCCTTCCTGTTACCAAACGTAGCCGGCGCACTTGAAGGAGTTGCAGGTCAGAAGGGTTCAATCCGTCTCTCTGTTGCCATCATGGCTGCTATTGCATGCATTGCAATGCTGATTCCAGCGTTCTGCATAAATGAAAGAGACTACATTGACAGTAAGCCTAGCGATACCAAGCCATTCAAATCTCTGGTACAGACTTTCTCAAACGGTCAGTTCCGTCGCTTTGTATACAGTGATGTAATATACTTTTTTGCCTTAACTCTTTTCCAGACAGGCCTTGCCTTCTATGAGACCAAGCTGATGGAAATTGAAGACACCTGGACCTTTGTACTTACAGCTACAATGACTGCCATAAGTGTATTATTATATCCTTTTGTAAATCTTCTGGCCAAAAAAATCGGCAAAAAGAAGCTTATTATTTTCGGATTCTTTGCATATTGCTGTGTATTTGCCATTACAGCAACTTGTGGCAAGGGCCTTCACTGGGGCTTTATAATTGCAGTTTGCGCGGCAGTTCCAATGGCTATCCTTGGTATTCTCCCACAGGCTTGCGTTGCTGACGTTGCCGAGCTTACAAGGCTTGAAACCGGCGAAGATCGCAGCGGTATGTTCTTTGCTGCAAGAACCTTTGCTTTCAAAATGGGTCAGGCTCTGGCACTTGTAATTTTCACTTCTGTTACAGTATCAGAAACTCAGCAGAGCTATAGAATGACTGCAATTATCGCTTTTGTATGCTGCTTTATAGGCGCCTGCATCTTCTTTGCCTTTAATGAAAAGCAGATTCTATCCAGAATCAAAGAATTAAAAGGCAGCGAAGAAATCTAATGCTACCTTTTAATTATACTAAATATAATCGAAATAAGTGAAAAAAGCTCCCTGAATATTGCCGAATTGCAATACCCAGGGAGCTTATATTTTATCTTACTATCGCGTAGGATACCTGTAAAACATATAAAAGTATCATTATTATTCCTTCAAATCTCTTTAATTCCCTGTTGGTTATTAAAAAGATATAAGAAACAATGCTTACAGCCACTAAAACAATCAGGTCTGCAGAAGACTCCAGGCTCACAGAAACCGGATTGATAAGGGTTGTAATTCCAAGAATAAACATTATGTTGAAGATATTTGAACCTACAACATTTCCAACAGCAAGGCCTGTTTCATTTTTTCTGGCTGCTACTATCGATGTGACAAGCTCAGGAAGTGAAGTACCAATTGCAACGATTGTGAGTCCAACCAGTGTCTCTGACAAACCACAGGTGTAGGCAATTGATTTTGCTGAATTAACAACAGCCTGGCCACCAACCACAATAAGAACCAGTCCGATTACAATGAAAACAATACACTTTGCCATTGGTTTGTCTGTATATTCACTGCTGTCATTGTCAGCGCCCTTCCTGGAAGCCTTTATCAGAACTACCATATAGACTGCAAAGATAATCAGAAGGATAATTCCTTCTAATCTTCCTACTACTCCAATTTCCTGACTGTTTGCTATACCAGGATCACCCATGGCATTTATAAAGAATAGCCCTCCTCCAAAAATCCATACAATTACTGTAATGATTATTGAAAATGGCATATCTCTTTTTAAAATGTCCTCAGAGCTTGGAACCGGAGCAAGTATGGCACATACACCAAGCACACATAGCAGGTTAAAAATATTAGAGCCTGTTACATTACTAAGAGCAATGTCATTTGAACCTCTAAGTGCCGCCAGTGTACTTACTGCCAGTTCAGGCGCGCTGGTTCCAAAGGCTACAATAGTAAGTCCGATTATAAGGCCGGATACCTTCAGCTTTCTGGCAAGAGAAGCACTTCCATCTACGAAAATGTCAGCACCCTTAACCAGAGCGATGAAGCCAACTACCAAAATTATCAAATCTAAAAAAATCATTCAATCTCCCTATTCTCTGCATATTATTCACTAAACGCAGCAATAATCTCACATTATATTCTCACCAAACTTAACCTTTCTATATATCTTATAGATAAGAACTGTTGGCAAAGAAATAACCAGATACAGTGATGAAAGTCCGCCACAGATAAACATGAAGCCAACCATTAAATATATAAGAATGTTTCCCATTTTTTATTCCTCTTTTCCTTTTTCTTCTGCTTTGACTGCTGTGTTTTCTTCGTCATAATCTTCACCTTTATGCTCCAAAACAAGCACCCAAACAATAGCACCGATCATAAGACCCGTGCACAAAACAACTATCGCATTTGCCATAGTATTGCCTCCATTCATCTTTTAGTAAAAAATGCGTTCTCTATTCAGTTGTAAAATGGAAAAAAGGTGATTATTTTGCGCCGTCCTGGCTATGAATATAGCACAAGATAGTCTTTCTGCTGATGACAGTAGAAGACCATGGAAAAATTGATGGTAATACAGATGAATAGTATGCCCCCAAAGAAAGGCATAATATTAGAATCAGAGAAAAAACAATTACTCTTCTGCTACCGATATTGCTTTCTAGTCGGTTAACTGCCTCTCTGATGTATCTGATGTCTCTGATTTCCGGAACTGCTTCAATAGTTGAGTCCTCAGAATCAATGTAGATATTCCCAGGAACAGTGATAAGTCCTACTTCAGAGGTTATGGCTATTTTATTTTCCATAATATCCAGTAGTTGTCTGGTTTCCTGGACACCAAAAAACAGGCTGCCTATTACTATAGCCAGAGAAACAATAGTCAATATATAGTTTTTAACCTCATATATCTTTCTCATTTCCTATCCCTGTCACTTGATGATCTGATTATTGCAATTATAACAGACAAAATAACAGCTTTGCAATGAAAGAAAAAAAGCGCCCCTCGGGCGCTTTTCTCTTATTTGCTATTATGATAACTGATTCAGTCTTCCCACTTAATTCATACCTGGGACAACTTATTCTGACTCAGACGAGGCTTAGCATTAAAAGAAATGTTGTTTTTATAGACATATGCTTCACTTCAAAAACTCACCCTTTGCTCAGGAATTTTTTCCATAGTTGCATTTGGTTCTTGTGACTCTAAAGAGAGCGTTTGTTTTTCTTATACCGGCAATGCCATTTTTGCATGCGGAGAAATTGTCTGAAGCAGGGCGTTCGTAACTTGAATCTGGCATGGTCATACGGTGCCGCAGGCACCTACAACAATAAAAGTGTGTATCCTCGAGCATATCATGCTCGGGAGTACACACTTTTTTGTTGCGGTAGCTCGCTTTGCGAGCAATGACCATGCCTTATAAATTTGATATCGCCCTGCGAGTTTTTCGTAGCATGCGAGAAAAAATGGCAGCCGGTATATAGAAAAACAAGCAATCTTTATGGAACAAGAACCAAAGCAACTAGGAAAATTCCAGGCAAAGGGCTCAGACAATTTCGTGAAGCATATATAAAAACAACATTTCTTTTAATAGCCTCGAAATCCGTCAGAATAAGTTGTCCCAAGTATGCTGTGGGAAGTTTGCAATCTTAATTTATTGCACTGCCATTTACATAAAGATGGTATCCATTTGAAATAATATTACTTATATCTCCGTCAAACTCTGTTATGTAGCTGTCTCCGGTCAGAGTCCAGGTGCTGTCTGAGTCAAGGCTTACAGATACTTCACCTGCTTCGCCATCTTCATTTATGGCGCCTTCGTAGGTAGAAGCTGTAAGGTTCAGCTCAAGACTTGAGATATCATCTACTGTGATACTGCCTCCAAGCTCCTGATTATCTGCGTTTAGTACGCACTGACCACCATTTTTGCCATCAGATCCCCATCTTCCTTCTGAAACAATAAGCAGAGATGCATCTTCTGAAAGAACAAGCTCAGCGTCAGACAGGTTTATGATGCTGGAAGTATTTGTACAGTAGAACATTGCTCCGGATAAGCTGGTCATTGAACCGCCTGTCATTGTAAATACGCTGGTACCTTCGCTGGCATCACCTGAAGCACTCTGATATAACAAGACATTTGCCTTTACGCTGCCTTCCTTGCTGGACTGGTCATTACCAGAAAGAGTACAGTTTTCAAGGGTTACGCTATTTTTTCCTTCAATGATCACTGCTCTGGAATTTTCAGAGATACAGGTTGCATCAGAAACACTTATTTCAGCAGTGCTGTATATGGCAGGGCAGCCATTTGAACCGGTTGAGGTATAGGTACCTCCATCAACTACAAGTGTTCCGCCTCCTCTGTCAGAACGGATTGCAGCTTTGCTGGCACTAGTTACTGTAAGATTTGTAGCATATAATGTGCCTCCGCCAGCAACCTGAATTCCGCCAGAACCTCCGCCTGTTACATCTACAGTTGAATCTGAAATATATATGGTTCCATTATCGTAAGCAAAAACGCCTGTTGCATTTTCCGCATCAGCAGTAATAGTCGCATCTGTAATGGTTACAGTTGCATCTCCATATACCCTAACAGCAGCATTAACGCCCTTAAAGCTCGAATCGTCAGCACTTGTGGCATCTCCGCTTTCTTTATTTATAACTGTTCCTGTAATTGTTGCAGTAACGCTTCCACTAGCCTCTACTACGCTTTCATCATCAGCTGTTGCTGCGTAAGTTCCGCCCTGCAGCTCATCTCCATCCTCCAGAACTACAGATGCATTTGCCTCTTCGCCGGATTCTTCTGAGGACTCAGATTTTGATGATGACTTATGCTTGGAAGAAGACTTGTGCTTTGAAGAATCCTTGCTTCCTTCTTCTGAGCTTTCTTCTGAGCTTTCCTCTACTGAAGCCTCTTCACTACTTTCCTGTGCAGAGCTATCGTAAGAAGCTTCCTCTGCAGCTGTTGTCTCAGCTACAGTCGAAGCATCGCTACTTCCACAGGCTGACAGACATGTAATAAGCCCGAGTGATATAGCTATTAAACTTTTTCTTTTCATGGATTACCCCCAATTAATAATAAGTTTTATAACTATTTATAGCACCCGGACTTAAAATTAGCCTAAAAGTATCAGTTATATAATACAGAATTTCGTAGTGTGCAGTATGTAAAGCCGTCCTCTTCGTACAGGTCAAACACTCCTGAAACAGTGACTATATCACCTTCTTCAGGATAATCGTCAGGATATACATAATCATCTGAAAGTTCAAACTCTATTCCCTGTGAACAGCATGCTGCCGCATCCTGAATGAAGCAGGCAAAATAGTCCTTATCCGTTGTATCGTCATGGTAATGAGTATATATACCCTGCATCTTTACAGTTTTTCCAAGATAATTCTCAGGAAAATAGACAATGTCATAAACAGTAGAGTAAACCATAGTGCTGGAAAGCAGCGTCAGATCAACATCTATTCCTTCTGTACTAGAAAGAAGACCTTCTATATCAGCTTCTTCCTCACTCTCAGTAGCACCTTCTGAGCTCTCTGTTGCCGTGCCCGAAGCCCCATCTGCATTATCAAAAGACTCTTCCGCAGAAATCTCTGTAGCCGCGGAAGCCTCTGTAGATACTTCTGTAGTAGCCTCTGTTTCTGCAATGCTGTTTTCTATTACCTCTTCAACCGTTATGCTTGAACTGGTGAATCTCGCCGAGGAGTCATTTCCAGTACATCCTGTTAAAAGAGCTGTAAGAATAATTCCAGCTAAAACAATATCTTTTTTCATTTCCCTCTACCTCCAATTACAAGTCCAAGTACATAACAAATCAGAAACGCAATTACATCTGCAGCTACAATCGTTGAGCCAACAGGAGTTCCTGCAAGGATTGACACAAGAATTCCGGCAAGGGCGCAGACTACTGATAATACTGCTGAGAAAATTGTTACTGACTTAAAGCTTCCAAACAGTCTCATGGCAGATAATGCAGGAAAAATAACAAGTGCTGAAATCAATAATGAACCTACCAGATTCATGGCAAGCACTATTATCACTGCAATTATCACCGCTATAAGAAGGTTGTAGTTGCCTGCTCTGGTGCCTGTAGCCAGGGCAAAATCTTCATCAAAGGTTACTGCAAAAATCTTGTTATAGAACAGAATAAATGTAATAACAACCGCTATCGAAAGAGCTATACACAGCCAAACCTCCCATTTTGTCAGGGTCAGAATAGATGTGGAGCCAAAAAGCGTACTACAAACGTCTCCAGACAGATTTGACGATGTAGAAAAAATATTCATCAGAAGATATCCAAAGGCCAGAGCTCCAACAGAAATCATTGCTATTGCCGCATCACCTTTTATTCTGGCATTTTTGCCATTTCTAAGGAGAAGGATTGCGCTGATGATTGTTATAGGTAGCACCAGGAGCATCTGATTGGACAAATTAATAACTGATGCAATTGCCATAGCACCAAAAGCCATATGTGACAGGCCATCTCCTATGAAAGAGAATCTCTTTAGTACAAGAGTAACTCCCAAAAGTGATGAACAAAGTGCAATCAAAATCCCTACTATCAGGGCATATCTAACCACCGGATATTGCATATAAAGAACGAGTTTATCAATCATTTGCAGCTTCCTCCTTCTTTACTTCACCGGTATGCACATGCTCTTTTTGCAAAAGGAACATTGATCCCATTTCGCTTTGTAAATATTCCTCTTTTGTTCCAAAAAATACTGTATCGCCAATGTGCAAAATATGGCTTGCATAGCTTACTGCTGCTGAAATATCGTGGGATATCATAATTACAGTTATGCCGTCCTGATTAAGCTTTTCAATCAGTGCATACATTTCCAGGGTGACCTTTGGATCCAGACCGGATACCGGCTCATCCAGCAGTATCACCTTTCTGGTAGCACAAAGTGCCCTTGCCAGAAGGACACGTTGTTGCTGCCCGCCTGAAAGTTCCCTATAGCATCTGTTTTCAAGAGCTGTAATATTCATCTTTTCCATATTCTCTTTGGCAAGCTGCTTTTCACTGCTATTATAGAACGGTCTAAGGCCACATCTTGCCTGACATCCGGATAATACGATTTCCTTTACCGAAGCAGGGAAGTCCTTTTGTATCACAGTCTGCTGCGGCAAATAGCCGATTTCATTCTTTTTCAGACCCTCTCCAAAAAGAATCTGCCCTGAAATTGGCTCCTGAAGGCCCAGCAAAGTTTTCATCAGAGTACTTTTACCTGAGCCGTTTTCACCAACTATGCAAATATAATCTCCCTCATTTATGGCAAAATTTAATCCACTGGCAATAACATGAGAATCATATCCTAGTGACAGATTCTTTATGGTAAGTAAAGCCATTTATATTCCTCCTAGTTAAGAGCCTTCTCCAAAATCTCCAGATTATCTTCCATAACTGTCAGATAGGTTGCTCCGTTTGTAACATCTTCCATTGTTGTGGACTGCAGGGAATTCAATACAAGAATTTCTTGATCCTTGTCCTGCGAATTGTTCCTGATAGCCTCTGCTATTGAACCGTCTGAGCTCTCAATGATCATAATGCTCTTAAGCTCAAGTTCGTTTAACTTCTCAGCAAGGAAAATAATTGTCTCAAAGCTTGCTTCTGTCTCTGCTGAGCATCCAACAAAGGCAGCATAATAGTTAAGGCCATAGTCATCAACCAAATAGCGGAATGGGAATCTGTCTCCAAATAGCAAAGTATCTACTTCAGCTTCATCTACAACGGCCTGATACTTTTCATCAAGCTCATTCAGTTTTTCTACATAAGTCGCAAGATTCTCCTGATAAAGAGTAGCGTTTTCCGGGTCAAGCTGCTCAAGTCCGGTTTCAATTTCTTCGCAGAAAACTACTGCATTTTTAAGAGAGAGCCAGACATGTTCATCATATTCAATCTCTTCTTC
>JAZRKG010000047.1:0-11798 GCA_045646185.1 Butyrivibrio sp. | reverse complement strand
AATATCAATCATTTCTATAAACGAGACACCTGGACTTGGAATGAATGCAGAAAAAGTTCTGGTTCCTCAGTTTGTAGCAAAGACAATTCTTGGAAACTTTGAGGTTACCAAGACTACTGCTACTTCAGATAGTCAGATTGAAGCCATTTCCGGTGCCACAATTACATCAAGAGCAATTACAAATGGTGTAAATGCAGGCATCAATTATTGGAGTAATGTATTGAAAGGAGGCCAGTAATGAGCATGGAAAATACAGACAGAAAAGGCGCTCTTGGATTAAAGGCAGGAACACCTGCAGAGCGTATTATGAACGGCCTCGTAGTTGAAAACCCAACTCTGGTACTGATGATCGGTATGTGTCCTACACTTGCCGTAACAACATCGGCTATCAATGGTCTTACAATGGGTCTTGCCACAACCTTTGTTCTGGCACTTAGTAACGCAGTTATATCTCTTCTTAGAAAAGTAATACCTGATACAGTCAGAATTCCTGCATTTATCGTAGTAATAGCTTCTTTCGTTACACTGGTTCAGCTTATTATGCAGGCGTATCTGCCATCGATGTACAATGCGCTGGGCGTATATATCCCGCTTATTGTAGTTAACTGTATTATCTTTGGAAGAGCTGAGGCTTATGCTTCCAAAAACGGCATTTTCCCGGCGTTTTTTGACGGAATTGGAATGGGACTTGGATTTACCCTTTCAATTACCTGCATCGGTCTTTTAAGAGAGTTTATCGGCGGTGGAACAGCCTTTGACGTACAGATTCTTGGAGAAGGCAGCGTGGTTCCTGGACCTGTAGGAAGCTTTTTATCAATGTATGAACCTGTAAGAATCTTTATTCTTCAGGCCGGAGCTTTCTTCGTACTGGCATTTCTCATTGCTACCATGAATAAGGTAAAAGCAAATATGGAAGCCAAGGGAAAAGATACTTCCCACTTTAGGGCAGCAGGCTGCTGTCAGGCGCCAAATGCAGAGAAAACCATGAAAAAGCTTGAAAAAGCTGATGCTGAAAAAACTGAAAAAGTTGAAAAAGTAGAAGCCGAAAAGGCAGAAGAAAAAAATGGAAGTGAGGTAGAAAAATGAGTACAATAATGGAACTTCTTACAATCATGATATCTGCTTCACTTATCAGCAACGTAGTACTTAGCCAGTTCCTGGGCCTGTGTCCTTTCCTTGGAGTATCCAAAAAGACAGACACAGCTCTTGGTATGGGACTTGCCGCTACATTCGTTATTACACTTGCATCTGCAGTGTGCGGACTTATTTACAAATATATTCTTACTCCACTGGATCTGACCTTCTTACAGACAATTGTATTTATCATGGTCATTGCCATGCTGGTACAGTTTGTAGAAATGGTCCTCAAGAAATACATGGTTTCACTGTATAAGTCTCTTGGTGTTTACCTTCCACTTATTACAACAAACTGTGCAGTTCTTGGTGTAGCTCTTTTGAATGTTCAGAATGAATACAATATCTTGCAGAGTATTATTAATGGTTTTGGCACAGCTGTTGGTTTTACAATTGCAATAGTAATTCTGGCTGGAATTAGAGAAAAAATCTATTACAATGACATCCCTGAATCCTTTAAGGGAATGCCTATTGTACTTATTACTGCAGGACTTATGGCTATAGCATTTACTGGTTTTGCAGGACTTGGCTGATAAGCCTCTGGTAGGAAAAAGCGAATTTGCAGAAGATACAAATCTGCAGAATGGAGCAAATATGATTATTGGAGTATTGATTGCAACTGCAGTTGTTGCCGGATCTGGTATCATCATTGGACTGATACTTGGATTTGCAGATATGAAGCTGCATGTTGATGTAGATGAAAAAGAAGCAGCGATTCTGGCGGCTCTTCCTGGAAATAACTGTGGTGGATGCGGATTCCCTGGATGCTCTGGCTGTGCAGCAGCCATTGCTAAGGGAGAAGCAGAAGTTTCACAGTGTCCTGTTGGTGGAGCGGCTGTAGCAGCTGAGATTTCCAAAATAATGGGAGTTGAAGGCGGCGCCAGCACACGTATGGTTGCCAATGTACACTGTCAGGGTGACTGTGAAAAGGCTACCAACAGCTATGAATATGTAGGAGCACAGGATTGTCGTGTTATTACACAGGTTCCTGGCGGCGGTCCAAAGACATGTACCTTTGGATGCCTTGGCGGAGGCTCCTGCGTATCAGTTTGTCAGTTTGATGCAATTCACGTTGTTAATGGAATTGCAGTGGTAGACAAAGAAAACTGCAAGGCATGTAAGAAGTGTATTGATATATGCCCAAGACATTTGATTGACCTGATTCCTTACGATGCAGCAGTTGCTGTAGAGTGTAAGTCAGAGGATAAGGGACAGCTGGTAAACAAGTATTGTAAGACAGGCTGTATAGCATGTCATATTTGTGAAAAACAGTGCCCTGTTGGTGCAATCACAGTTGAAAACAACCTGGCTCGTATAGATCAGGAAAAATGTACTCACTGCGGACTGTGCGCTACAAAGTGTCCTAAGAAGGCTATTGCTGTGCTGGATAATGGTAATCTTGAAGTAGAAGAACCGGCATAAAAAACATAAATTAACAATAAGTAAGGAGCAATGATAATATGTTTATCACTGCTCCTTGTTTTTTATGGTTTCAATATTTTTTCTGAGCTTGATATTAGTGTAAATATCCGCGTACTGCGAAGGTGAGAGATCTTCAATATAGTTTAGGGTGTAGCTCTTGCCGATACCATTTTTCATCAGAATATCGGCAGCTTTATTATAGGCAATTGCCGCTTCTATTTCAGTGTTGTACTTTCCCACAACATAATTACTTTTTACATGTATGATGGCTTTATATTTGATGAATCCCTTTTCCGATATCTGTCTGACGCCATTATAACGATTCAGGATTATGATGTTCTCATATCTGAAATCAGTCGGGTCATCATTGGCAAACTCATAATCTCTGCCTCGTACAGCGTAGCTTTTTATGCCATACCTCGAAGGCAGGCTTATCTGGCTGCCGTAATCCGCCACAAACAAGTGTGACCCTCTTTTCATTATTTTGTGAAAAGAGTAATAGAAAAGGTCATCTATATCGAATTTTAAAACAAGCGTCGGAGACAGGTAATAATAGAAAAACTTCTTTTCCAGATAGATTGGAGTTGCAATATACATATGATTATCCCTGAAATTTGTCAGGACAACGCATTTTTCGAAGGGAAGAGTGGTACCCTTTCTGTATTTGGACAAAGTCCAGGAAGGGTCCTTTACTATACGGCTTGCCTGCTCGTAGGCCTTATGAGCCTTGGCGGCAGTTTCAAAGGATCCAAGCGCAATGTGTTTTTTGCAATATACAATGGAAGCACGATAGGAAAGTGTTCCGTCTTTAAGAGAAGTTTCATAGACTCCTATATATTTATTCGCCATAGGGTATCTTTCTGCATAATTATGCAAATGATTTGTGAAAAATGTCTGTGAAAAAAGACTTTTCCACTTTAAAGTTGTACATAAAAGTTGCAGCTTTTCATTTCTTTATAAATCATTCTATGTTATACTCTTAAATATGTTTAAATGCTTGGGTTATAAGTATATATTGATTTTATCACAAAACTATCATTTTATAAACTAAAAAACGTACTTTGCACACACGAGTATTTTCCATGATTGCATAGAAATTAGATATAGGAGGAGTAATAAAATGGACGTATTGTATTCAAGTACCAGAGGAGCAGAGGGCAAATTCAAGGCTTCCGAGGCTATTTTAAGAGGTCTTGCACCTGACGGAGGATTGTTTGTTCCTGATCATATTCCTCACCTGGATAAATCCCTTAAGGAAATTTCTGAACTTAATTATCAGCAGACAGCTTATGAGGTTATGAAGCTTCTTTTGACTGATTATACAAAAGAGGAATTGGAATATTGCATAAATAATGCATATGATAGCAAGTTTGACACCCAGGATATTGCTCCTATGTCTGAGGCAAATGGTGCATTTTACCTCGAGCTTTATCATGGCGCAACAATAGCATTTAAGGATATGGCCCTTTCAATTCTGCCTTATCTTATGACTACAGCTGCCAAAAAGAATAATGTAAAGAATGAAATCGTTATTCTGACAGCAACAAGTGGAGATACTGGTAAAGCAGCTCTTGCAGGCTTTGCAGATGTACCTGGCACAAGAATAATCGTATTTTATCCAAAGCACGGTGTTAGCCCTATTCAGGAAAAACAGATGGTTACACAAAAGGGTGACAATACCTGTGTAATAGGTATCGAAGGCAATTTTGATGATGCTCAGACTGGCGTTAAGAAGCTCTTTACAGACGCTGAACTTGCTAAAAAGATGGATGAGGCAGGCTTCCAGTTCTCATCAGCCAACTCTATCAATATTGGTCGTCTCGTTCCTCAGATTGTTTACTATGTTTATTCATATTCAAGACTTCTTAAGGAAGGCAGAATTGCAGAAGGCGATCCTATAAATGTAGTAGTTCCAACAGGTAACTTTGGTAATATCCTTGCTGCATACTATGCAAAGCAGATGGGTGTACCTGTAGCAAAGCTTATTTGCGCATCTAATTCCAACAAGGTACTGTTCGACTTCTTCCAGAGTGGAACCTATGACAGAAACAGAGAGTTCGTACTTACAAGCTCACCTTCAATGGATATTCTGATTTCTTCAAACCTTGAGAGACTGATCTATCACATTGCAGGAGATGATGCAGGTGCTGATGCTTCTTACATGAAGGAGCTTTCTCAGAATGGTAAGTATGATATTACTAAAGAGATGAAGAGTAAACTCTCAGACTTCTATGGCAACTTTGCTTCAGAAGAAGAGACTGCAGCTACTATCAAGAACATTTTTGACAAAACAGGCTATATAATTGATACACACACAGCTGTTGCAAGTGCTGTATATGACAAGTACTTAAAGGATACACAGGACAACACTGTTACAATTATTGCTTCAACAGCAAGCCCATATAAATTTACAAGAAGCGTTATGAAGGCAATTGGTCACGACGATGCATCTCTTGATGACTTCCAGCTTGCAGACAAGCTCTCAGAAGTTACTGCTACTAAGATTCCTGAAGCTGTAACATCTATCAGAGAGGCTGAGATCAGACACAATACTGTAGTTGACAAGGCAGAGATGGAAAGTGCGGTTAAGGCATTTCTTAAAATGTAATATTAGGAGTTTTTAGAAGGTATAGCAATGAACAACTTATTTGATTTAGCGATATTTCTTGGTGGCGCATACATGATTTACTGCGCCATCAATATGAAAACCAATGATATATTAAAGGCTGGTGTTATTATCCCTATGACTATGCACCCAGGTTCTATTAAGGACAAGGAAGGGCTTAAAGCATACACTTACCCTAGACTTTTGGGACAGGGCATTGCCATGATGGTAATGGCAGCAGTTGGCATTTTTTGTGATTTGTATGGTTTTACCTGGGTACACATGGGCTTGTATCTTGTAGTCCTTGTGGGTTATATCATCACAAACCGCAAGTTTGAACAGGGAAAGGCGAAATATTATTAATTTAATGTGGAAAAACAGCCTTTTAACAAAATATTTTGTGGATTAAGAACAGGAGGAGTAATGGCAGAAGAGATTAACGTTTATTCAGATATTACACCGGAGATTGAAGAGCTGTCTTCAATGGTTTTAAAGACGGATTACATTGATCCTGAATTATTTACAAGATTCGATGTTAAAAGAGGACTTAGAGACCTTAATGGTAAGGGCGTACTTACAGGTCTTACAAGAATATCAGAAATCATCGCAACAAAGGAAGTGGATGGCGAAACAGTTCCTGCTGATGGTAAGCTCTTTTACAGAGGATACAATGTAGAGGATCTTATTAGCGGCATTGCTGCTGATGACAGATTTGGATTTGAAGAGGTTACATACCTTTTACTTTTTGGAACACTTCCAACAAAGAAACAGCTTAAGTCTTTTAAACAGCAGCTTTTCTTTTATAGAAGTCTTCCTACAAGCTTTGTAAGAGATATTATCATGAAGGCACCAAGCCGTGATATGATGAATACTCTTTCAAGGAGCGTACTGACACTTTACTCATACGATGACAGAGCAGATGACGTATCACTTCCTAACGTTCTTCGTCAGAGTATGCAGCTTATCAGTCTGTTTCCACTTTTATCTATTTATGGCTATCAGGCTTATAATCACTACCATGAGGGTAACTCACTGGTTATCCACCCACCTAAGAACAATCTGTCTACTGCAGAGCACATTCTGTATCTGCTTAGACCAGACAGCAAGTACACAGATTTAGAGGCTAAGCTTCTTGATATCTGTCTGATACTTCATATGGAGCATGGCGGTGGTAACAACTCATCTTTTACAACTCATGTTGTATCATCAAGTATGACAGATACATATTCTGTTATAGCTGCTGCAATTGGTTCTCTTAAAGGACCTAGACACGGTGGTGCCAACATTAAGGTTATTCACATGTTTGATGACATGGAAGAAAATGTCAAAGACTGGACCAGTGATGAAGAAGTAGGAGCTTACCTTGAAAAACTGTTGAATAAGGAGGCGTTCGATAATGCCGGCCTTATCTATGGTGTAGGTCATGCTATCTATTCCAAATCAGATCCAAGAGCCAGAATATTAAAGAGCTTTGTTGAAAAGCTTGCCAAGGCAAAGGGCTTTGAAAAAGAATTTGCTTTATATGAGAAAGTTGAAGAGCTGGCGCCAAAGATCATTAGCGGAGAGCGAAAGATGTATAAGGGCGTTAGCATAAATGTCGATTTCTATTCTGGATTCGTATATAAAATGCTTGGTCTTCCTGAAGAACTTTACACACCAATTTTTGCCATGGCAAGAATTGTAGGATGGAGTGCTCATAGAATGGAAGAACTTGCCGGAAACAGCAAAATCATACGTCCTGCATACAAGGCAGTTGGCCCTCAGAAACCATATCTGGATATTAAACACAGAAAGTAATATAATGCTATTGTTATATTATTTTTTGAAAAAGTTGATGAGGAATTAAACATGGAAAACAAAGAAATTTTGAAGTACATTGATCACACACAGCTCAAGGCTTTTGCTACTTGGGAAGACATCGTATCCCTTTGTGATGAAGCTGTAGCTGCTGGTTGTGCAACAGTATGTATACCACCTACATACATTGACAGAGTACATCAAAAGTATGGCAGTAGCCTTAAAATCTGTACTGTAATCGGCTTCCCTCTGGGATACAGCTGCACTGCAGCCAAGGTAGTTGAGGCAAGAGAAGCAATCAAGGATGGTGCTTCAGAAATCGATACTGTTGTAAATATTGGCGACGTAAAATCAGGACGTTTCGACGAAGTTAGAAATGAACTTGAGGAAATTCGCAGAGCATGCGGTGGCAATACATTAAAGGTTATTATCGAGACCTGCTATCTGACCGAAGAGGAAAAGGTAGAACTGTGCAAGATTGTTACAGAGACTGGCGCAGACTTCATTAAGACTTCTACTGGTTTTGGAACAGCCGGAGCAACTCTTGAAGATATCGAGCTTTTCAAGAAGAACATTGGTCCTGATGTAAAAATCAAGGCAGCAGGCGGCATCAGCACAATTGAAGATGCTAAGGGATTTTTGGAAGCTGGCTGCTCAAGAATTGGTTCTTCCAAGGTAGCACCTCTTATAATGAAAGAAATGTAATTATTCAAAATAAAAGGATTTCAGGTTAGCCTGAAATCCTTTTTTAAAAGTAAGCGGTAATTGTGACTTTTGGTTTATGGCCAGTTTACATATGCGCCGTTTAAATAAAGACCTGCAATACCATGAGCCTGAAGAACAGCTTTATCAGATTCTGATATGCTGATTGTTCCTGATGCAGGAGTTTTTACTGTAACATAATTTGAACCGTTACTCATGATTGCTCCAAGTGTAAGCTGCATCAGCTTTCCTGATGAGTTTGCAATGGAGAATGAAGCCATTGGTGCACCGGATGCTGTATAGAATACACCTATTTTCTTTTCATTTGTAAGAGTAAGGGTACCAAAGGTACTGTCTGTATAAGGAACTGTTATTGTGGTTGCAGCTGTGTTATCAACTGCGGCAATCTTGGATACAGTCTTTTGAACATTGATTTCAAGATCTCTGTAGCAGCCAAGACAACCATCTAAATAAACATAAATATGAAAAGTATTAGCGTTCTCATCTGACGCTACGTTAACTTTTAAAGTTCCGCCAGTATTTGTACCGCTATAAGAAGCAGTTGTGGCTGAGCTTTCGTTGCCTACCAGGAAGAAGCTGATGTAATTGGTAGAATATACATATATTTCGCTGGACTCTCCCTGTTGGATAGTCAGACTGTTCTGAGAGAGCCAGATTGGACTCTCTGCTTCATACTCAGCAAATGCTGTCATATTAAATAAGAGCCCACAAACCAGAATTGATAATAATAAAGATGCGGCACGCTTAAATGTCTTTTTCATAGTCATGATTCCTTTCCACTATTCATTTATAAATTAAAATAAATGCTGAATTTTGTAATTGCATTGTACAACATTGCGATTAAAATTTGTTGATAAACAGAGTTTTTTAATTGACTTTTAATGCTATTTTTATTTTGAAACTTAATTGATTATATTTATCATTCTTGGTATGGTCTTTTTAATTTTAGAAGATTATAATGGTATTCGTATGTAACAGGAGGTAAGAACAATATGGAGAATGTTGTTATTAAAGAAAGACTTGCAAATCTCCGCGAGCGTATGACAGCAAATGGCATTGATTATTACATGATGCCTACTTCTGATTTTCACAATTCAGAATATGCAGCGGACTTTTTTAAAGTAAGAGAATATTTTTGTGGCTTTACAGGTTCTAACGGAACACTTGTGGTTTCCAAGGACTGGGCAGGTATCTGGACAGATGGCAGATACTTCATACAGTGTGCCAAGGAAATAGAGGGAACAGGCGTAACCATGTACAGAATGGGTGACGCAGGAGTTCCTACAATAAACGAATATCTTAAGGCTAATATGACAAATGGCCAGACACTTGGTTTTGACGGAAGAGTAATCACAACCAGCATTGGACTTGAAACAGAAAAGCAGCTTGCAGACAAAAACATCACAATCAAATATGACAGGGATCTTGCAGCAGATGTATGGACAGACAGGCCTGAGCTTCCTTGCCATGATATGTATGTTTTATCTGATGAGCTTTGCGGCAAGAGCTTTAAAGAAAAGCTTTCTGACGTTAGAAAGGTTATGGCAGATAATAAAGCAGATGCCCATCTTTTATGCAAACTTGATGATATCATGTGGCTTACAAATCTTCGTGGTAATGACGTAGAGTGCAACCCTGTTGCATTGTCCTACGCATATATGACTGCGGATGAATTCTATCTTTTTGTTCAGTCAAAAGAGGTTACAAAGGAAGTGGCAGATTATTGTGATGTCAACAACATTGTACTTAAGGATTATCATGAAGTAGTCAGCTTTATCGCGGGACTTAAAAATCCTGGAACTGTCATGCTTGATAAAAAGAATGTCAACTACACAGTATTCAGAACTATCAGTGACGTGGCTGAAATTGTAAATGTTAAAGATCCTACCACTCTCATGAAAGCTATGAAAAATGAAGTGGAACTTAAGAATATTAGAGAAGTATACCTTAGAGACAGTGCAGCTCTTGTTAAATTTATGTACTGGGTAAAAACAAATGTTGGCAAAATCCCAATGAATGAATACAGCGCAGCAATGCATCTTGATGAGATGAGAAGTAAGCTTCCTGGATTTATTGAGCTGTCTTTCCCAACTATCAGTGCATATAAGGCAAATGCTGCCATGATGCATTACGAAGCTACAGAGAATGACTATGCTGAGATTCGCCCAGAGGGCATGCTCCTTGTAGATTCAGGCGGAACATATATGGGCGGGACTACAGACGTTACAAGAACCATGGTACTTGGTCCTATAAGTGATGAAATCAAAAAGCATTACACACATGTATGTATGGGTATGCTCAGACTTGCAAATGCTAATTTCCTGCACGGCTGCTATGGTAGAAACCTTGATATCCTTGCAAGAGGCCCTATCTGGAATATGGATATGGATTATAAATGCGGAACAGGTCATGGAATTGGCTACATGTTAAATGTACATGAAGGTCCTCACAACATTAGATGGGCATTTAGAGAAGGCATGGAGGACAATCAGCTTGAAAAGGGTATGATCGTATCTGATGAGCCAGGTGTATATATTGCTGACAGCCACGGAATCAGGATTGAGAACATCCTTGAGGTTGTTGAAGGCGCAAATAACAGCGATGGTCAGTTCATGCATTTCGAACAGCTCACTTACGCACCAATCGATCTTGAAGCCATTGATACCAAATATATGGAAGCTTCAGATATAAGAGCTCTTAATGAATATCATACTGCAGTATTTAAAAAGGTAGCACCACTTATTGATGAGCCGGAGATAGTAGAATGGCTTAAAGAGCAGACCAGACCTGTGGCCTGAGACTGTGCGTTTTTTTGTTATATCAGAATGATAATTGTAAATATTCTGAAAAATGATAAAAAATAATGGATTTGTATAAAAATGGTATTAAAAGGCTTCTAAATGTCTGTAAAAATGGTTGCCAAAATCGTTTTTATAGATATAATAGAAGTTAGAAAGACACATATACAAAGTGTCGCCTGGAATGTGCGACAATTCTTGCTTAATTTGAACCTACAGTTACTTTAAATGGGAATCCTACATTGCTTTTGTAATTGTCACGCCTTCGGCCCTGCGCATGCGCAGACCAGCTACGGGAGAGGAAGACAGGCACATGAGTTGCGGTAACCCACCTGGCGTTAGCTAGGAGTCAAATAGCAAGAACCGGCATTTTGGGTATATGTATGGAAAAATTGCAGCCAGCTGTTTAGTTGGCTGCTTTTTCTGTGTTATGGCTAATATGATTGTCTTTTAACGACAAATAGTATAGATTATTATTATAAAAGTTTTTGAAGAGGGTAATATGACCATCAAAATGCAACTGATTAAGCTTGCAAAAGATTTTGCGGCTAAAATGAATTCCAAGTACATAAGCGCATTTGCCGGAAGTACAGCCTTCTTTTTGATTACTTCTATTATTCCAATGCTGATTGTCTTATCATCACTGCTTCCATATACAGGCTTTACAGAGGCGCAGCTGATAGACATAGTCACTCAGATTACCCCATATTTTATTGATGATCTTGCAGAGCAGACGATTGCTGAGGCATATGATCAGTCTGCCGGTATTCTTTCCATGTCCATTATTATTATGGTATGGTCTGGCGCAACTGCTATGATGGCCATTATCAGAGGTCTTAACTTTATTGATGATGTGGTGGAGACCAGAAACTATTTTCTTCTTAGATTTGTAGCAGCTATCTACACCTTTGTTATGCTTATAATTATCGTTATCATGATGAGTATGTTGGTATTCTGGGAGACCGTTAAGAAATTTGTATTTGATGCGATACCGGATATCATACCCTACAGTCCATATCTGCATAATTTCCGTTATCCTGTAGCTATGACTGTTGCGTTTATTCTTTTTGCCGTTGTCTATACTTACGTACCAACCACAAGACTCAAGTTTAGATATCAATTGCCAGGTGCCATGTTTACAGCCTTTGCCTGGAGTATTTTCTCCCTGTTCTTTTCTATTTACGTGGCAGGGTTAAATGAGCACAGCTTTTATGGCAGTATGACAGCACCGATTATTGCCATGATCTGGATGTATTTTTGTATATATATTTTCTTTATTGGAGCTTTTATTAACAGATTCTTCCATCCTGCAGTTAAGG
>JAZRKG010000046.1:0-7139 GCA_045646185.1 Butyrivibrio sp. | reverse complement strand
TAGAATTTCCAAAAGACGATGTTTCACTAGTAACTCTCAGAATTTAACAATTTCTGGAAGAACTAAATGAAAAAACATCAAAACATCGTTATGTAAGAAATAGTAAATGATATTGATATCAGTTAACTGATTTTTCTTATCAAAATGACATTGGGTCTGCCCCCTATTGCTCGCGCAGAAGGCTGAGATGAGGATAATACTTATCTCAGCCTTTTTTGGAGCAAAGCAACAAAAAAATACATAGTATTTTGGCTATTTTTTTATTATTTCTTTATACCATTTTTGAATGCATAATGGTAAAATGGAAACTAAGAAAACTAGAATAGTTTCTATAAAGCATTTATGTGAAAGGAAAGGCAATGGACGAGAATCAGAAGAAAATACTGGAAACTGTAATTGTAGAATTTAACAATAAGGGTATGAAATTTACTATGGATGATGTGGCAAAAGATCTCCATATGAGTAAAAAGACCATATACAAAGAGTTTGGTGACAAAGAAGATCTCTTTAACAAGATGGTTGATTACTGCTTTTCATCTATCAAGGAAAAGGAGGCAGAGATTCTGCAGGACCCAAACCTGACTACAGTTGAACGCATATCAAAGCTACTGGTATGTCTTCCAGACAATTATCAGCATGTGGATTTCCGTAAAATATATCAGGTAAAGGATAAATATCCAAAGATATATGCAAGAGTTGCCCAGAGAATTGAAAGTGATTGGGATGAGACAATTGCGCTTTTGGAAAAAGGCATGGATGAAGGTGTAATTAAACGTATTCCAACCTCAGTAATCAAGCTTGTTGTCGAGGCTTCCATCGAGAAGTTCCTTACTTCCGGCACACTTATAGAGACAGGTACCAACTATGAAGACGCTCTCGGACTTATGATCGAGATGCTTATGAACGGTATTGCTGTAAAATAACGCACAGATACATTTTGGAGGCGCAAATGATTATTTTTCATAAAAATGCTTTTTTATTACAGACCCGGAATACATCATATATTTTTCATGTAATGCCTTCAGGTCACTTGGAACATTTATATTACGGACATTCTCTGACGGGTACCAGAGCCTATGAACGTCTTGTCAGCCATGACAAAAACTGGGTTACTGCCAAGGCTATTGAGGTTATGGATGCCAATGTAAAGGCGATGACTCCTGTACATGCTTTTGAAGGCGGCAATATGATTGCCTATTCACCAGAGACAGGTTCGCTATGCCTTGAAAACAGATGCCTTGAGATGTCTTCTTTTGGAAAAGGGGATATCAGAGAGCCTTTTGTTGAAATCACTTATCCGGATGGCTCTACCACCTGTGATTTTTTATATGACAACTATGTTATAAAAGATGAAATCGAGCCTCTTGAAACTCTGCCATCTGCTTATGATGAAAAGGGAATTTCTGAGGTAGATCATGCGCAGCAACTCATAGTTACTCTTTTGGACAAAAAGCGTGGAACAAAGCTTGAACTTATTTATAGCGTGTTCCCTGATTGCGATATCATTACCAGAAGCTCAAGACTTACCTTTGAAGGACTTGAAGGACAGGATGAAGATACAACAATAACTGTTGAACGCCTTATGAGTACGCAGATAGATTTTTACCGCACAGGTCTTCGCATGACTTCTTTCCATGGAAGATGGGCAGATGAAATGCACAAGACAGAGAGTATCTGCCAGGGGGGTAAGGTTGTAAATGAAGAGCTTTCAGCAGGTGAGTCAGGTAGCCGCTCCAATCCTTTTGTAATGGTAAGTGAAGCGGACACTACAGAGAATGCAGGCGATTGCTACGGCTTTAACCTTATATACAGTGGTAACCACTACGAGGCACTTTCCTGCAACTATGTAGATACCAGCAGATTTGTGTCTGGTATTCAGCCAACCGGCTTTGCATGGCACCTGCAAAAAGGTGAAAGCTTTGAATCACCTCAGGCAGTAATGGGATTCTCAAGAAATGGATTTAATGGCCTTAGTCTTCATATGCATGATTTTGTCAGAAAGCATATTACAAGGGGCACCTGGAGAGACAAGGAGAGACCAACTCTTATAAATAGCTGGGAGGCATCATATTTTAACATCAACCAGAATAGCCTTGTTAATCTTGCCAAAGCTGCCAAGCAGTGTGGCATAGAGCTTTTTGTAATGGATGATGGCTGGTTTGGACATAGAAATGATGATAAGAGTTCTCTTGGCGACTGGTATGTTAATGAGAAAAAACTTCCTGGTGGAATAGAAGCTCTTGCAGCTAAGATTACAGACCTTGGAATGCTTTTTGGTCTTTGGGTTGAGCCTGAAATGGTAAACGAAGACAGTGACCTCTACAGAGCACATCCTGACTGGGCTGTAAAGGTCCCGGATATGCCGCATTCAAAGGGCAGGAATCAGATGATTTTGGACCTTACCAGAAGTGAAGTTCAGGAATATGTTATTAATTCCATGAAAAAAGTCTTTGGAAGTGGAAAAGTATCTTATGTAAAGTGGGATATGAACCGTATTTTCTCAGATTGCTTTTCAAATTCACTTCCTGCGGAGCGTCAGTCTGAGTTCATGCACAGATACTATATGGGACTTTATCGCATAATGGGCGAGCTGACCAGAAGCTTCCCTGATATATTATTTGAAGGCTGCTCAGCAGGCGGTAACAGATTTGACCTTGGAATTTTGTGCTATTTCCCACAGATTTGGGGAAGTGATGATACTGATCCTATTTGCAGAGCATCCATTCAGAACGGATACAGCTACGGTTATCCGGGCATAACAGTGGGTTCTCATGTTTCTGGAAGTCCTAACCATCAAACTCTGAACGTAACTAATCTTGATACAAGATTTATCGTTGCATCCTTTGGATGTCTTGGATATGAGCTGAATCTGTGTGATCTTTCTGACAGAGAAAAAGCAGAGATAAAGGAGCAGGTTGAGTTCTACAAGAAGTGGAGAAAGGTTCTTCAGTTTGGAGATTACTATAGACTTGGTGATGGCAAATGCATGGTAGTCAGCAAGGACAAAAAGAAAGCCATCGGAATGATGCTCCAGAAGGAGAAATTCCCAAATAGAGATATGGATATCTTCAAGACAAGGGGACTTGATAATGATACTATTTATCATATGACCAATTATGTAAATAAGCTTTCAGTAAAGGATTTTGGAAGCCTTATAAATACAATGGCACCAGTTCATGTCAAGGAAAATGGTGTTATGCAGAAGCTGGTTGATAAGGTAGTGCATATGTCCGGCGAAACGGAAGACATCACGGCAACAGGTGGAATATTCAATGGTTGTGGCGTGCATCTAAAGAGTGCTTATGGCGGCACAGGTTACAGCGATCAGACACGTGTAATGCGCACCAATGATGCAAGGCTATACACCTTTGAAGCAATGGATGCCTTATATAAAATCTGACATTTGTAAACCTGAAAGATATTGTAATTAATAAAAGCAAAAGAGTTTGCGCGACAGTGCAAATTCTTTTGCTTTTTCTTTTATCTTAGTCTTCCTGTGAGAAATCAAGACCTTCAAGCTGACTGGCCATGGTGTTTCCAAGCTTTTGAGGCTGGCCTGCCGTGGCAGCAGAAGATAGCTGGTCTCTGACCATGCTTTTGGTATAATCTATTTCTGCCCAAAAATCTCTTGCTGACATACGCATAGAGCTTCCGAGAATGATCACCTGCTCAATGGCATCGCTGGTTGCAACAGTGACCTTGTGCTTTTTACTTATCTCATGAGCGGTACGTTCTATGTACTGATCGGCTGTTTCTGCTTCTTTTGTAAAGACAACGTCCAGATTCAGATATTTCTCAACGTGCTCTGAGCCGCCTGGTACACGATATGCATCAAATACCAGAATTACTATCTCTTTTCTATATCCCTGAAAATCTGCAAGTATGTCCATGAGCTTATCTCTTGCAGCTTTTAAATCTGTCTGGGCAAGAGCCTTTAGCTCATCAGAAGCATAGATGACATTGTATCCATCTACCAGCAGGTATTCATCATTGTCCGTTGGTGGTTTAGGTGCGCGGTATTTTGGCGCAGGAGCCTTATAGACCTTGCGTTCATTCTCTCTGGAAGATTCTACATTTGATTTTATTGGGCCATAGGTCCTTTCAAATATTTCCTTTAGTTCATTTTCTGTAAGCCTGTAATCTCTGTCCTGTTCGGTAAAAGAGCGCTTATCAAGCCTTTTACGTGCTTCATTTGCCTTGTATGCTTCAAGCATCTTCTCATCGGTTGCATAGTCTGTCAGAGCTTCTTTTTCCTCAGAAGAAATCCATCCACTATCTACATGCATGTAATTTCTAACTTCATCCCAGGGAACGATTGTGCCTGCACCATGTGAACAAAAAACAGAGGATGAAGGGTTGTCAGTATCAAGCTCAGGGTAGTAGTCAAAGCTTGAAAGGATCTCCTTGGCGTTATGACAAGGCTCATAGCCCTTTAGCTCCAGCGTCATTTTTCCCTGACCGGCTGTATAAGAGGCAAGCTCTCCGGCGTATTCTCCAAGCTCTGAGGCAGGAACAGAGCCGGTGATGATGGCATTAGTTCCGTCAGAATCAGGAGCATCGTTAGTGCCGGACATTTTCTGAATATCGCTTAAGGCTCTTCCAAGATTTGCCTGTGGTAGTTCAATGCGGTAATTGTAGACAGGCTCCAACAGGACGTTTTCCGCCATCATAAGGCCCTGCCTTATTGCTCTGTAAGTGGCCTGCCTGAAATCACCGCCTTCAGTATGCTTTTCATGAGCACGACCAGCTATAAGAGTTATTTTCATATCAGTAAGCTCGGAACCTGTAAGGACTCCCAGATGAGTCTTTTCCTCAAGATGGGTCAAAACAAGTCTTTGCCAGTTTTTATCAAGGGCATCAACAGGGCAGTTTGCATCAAAATGCATGCCGCTTCCCGGTTCGCCGGGCTCAAGCAGCAGGTGTACTTCGGCGTAGTGCCTTAGAGGTTCAAAATGTCCAACCCCTTCTACAGCATTTTTGATGGTTTCCTTATATACGATATGTCCCGGGCCAAAGGTGACATCAATTCCGTATCGCTCTAATATCAAGTGATGCAGAATCTCTTTTTGGACCTGCCCCATGACCTGGGCGTCAATTTCACCATTTTGCTCGTGATAGATAATTCGAAGCATGGGCTCTTCTTCTTCAAGCAGCTTGAAGTCCTGGTAGGCTTTGACTTTGTCGCATCCTTCAGGAAGGATGATTTCACAGGTGAGTATAGGCTGCAATACTTCAGGAGTAATGCCTTCCTCTATTCCAAGACCCAGGCCTGCCTTGCTAAGTGATAAGCCTGTTACAGCGACCACCTGTCCTGAAACGGCTTCAGGGATAGCGGTAAATTTGTCTCCAGAATAGATTCTTATCTGGTCTATTTTCTCAACAACTTCGCCATTATCCTTGGCAAAGGTAAGCTGCTTTCTTGCAGGAAGGCTTCCGCCAGTGACCTTTAACCAGGTGAGTCTCTTTCCGGAGCTGTCTCTGGAAATTTTGAATATTCTTGCGCCAAATTCGTCAGGGTATTGTTTTTCTCTAAGACATGCGTCCAGACCGTTTATAAAGGTTGTAATACCTTTTGTCTTAAGCGCAGAACCCCAAAAGCAAGGGAATAGTTTTCTTTCAAGTATAAGCTCCCTTATTTTTGCTATGTCAGGAGCTTCGCCATCAAGAAAGCCTTGCAGAAGGCTTTCATCACACATGGCGATCTCTTCCTGAAAATCCTGGTCGGTATTTAATTTATCTAAAAGGCTTGCGCTGTCATCTTTTTCCGCTTCATCATAAGAGTTAAAAGAGACAACGTTGGAATCCAGCTTGCTTTTGAGTTCCTCCAAAATAGCAGTGCTATCACTTCCTGACTGGTCCATTTTATTTACAAATAAAAATACTGGAATGTTGTAGTGGGAGAGTAATTTCCACAAAACGCTTACCTGTCCTGTGACACCATCCAAAGCACTGATTACCAGGATACAATAATCCAGAACCTGTAAGGTACGCTCCATTTCCGGAGAGAAATCGCTGTGCCCTGGTGTATCAAGAAGAGCAATGTCATAATTCCCGATTTTCAGCTGTGCCTGTTTGGAAAAAATAGTTATGCCGCGGCTTTTCTCAAGAGAATAGGTGTCCAGAAAGGCGTCGCCATGGTCTACACGTCCGATTTTCCTGATGCTTCCTGAAAGGTATAACAGTGCTTCTGATAAAGTTGTTTTTCCGGCATCCACGTGTGCAAGAATGCCTATGCTTAACGGACTGCTCATTTATATGTCTCCATTTGGGTTTAGTTCAAGTATTTAGGTGAATATAGGTCTTATTGTAGCATAATTATTGGAAATTAAGGATTGAAAATATAGTTTGCCAGTCTTGCATTTCCGACTATATTAGTATACAATGCTAAAATAAAGATTGTGAACAATTGATTATTGCATTGCACTTGCCAGTACAATTGCAAATGATGATTAGGATAGGAGTAAGATAATGGGATCATTAAGAGATTTATTTTTTGGCGATGAAAAAGAGAATAATGCAGCTACTGCTGCTGATACAGCACAGGCAGAAGCTACAGCCAATACTACTGAGGCTTCTGAAAATGCTACAGAGAGCACAGGCTTTGAAGAAGTTAGAGCGGATGAGCTTGTAGGCAATATTATTGCAAAGCATCCACTTGCAGCTCAGTTCCTTATGGAAGTTGGAATGGAGTGCATTTTCTGCCCTGCATCACAGATGGAGTCACTTACAGATGCTTGTGCAGTACACGGTATTGATGGTGAGGAAATTGTTGTAGCACTTAACGATTATCTTCAGAGCCACAACGCATAAGATTGTATTAAATAGTAAAACTAAGGAGTCGCGCATATTTGCGTGGCTCCTTTTTAATAGAAATCTTTTTAATATTAAGAAAGTTTTCTAAGAAAGATTAAATTAATATAAAAACACGCATATAAAAACTGTATTGCGTTATAATGTAGGTAGTATTTATTTAACCACAAAGGAGATATATGGCAATATCAGGAATATCAGGAATAAGTGCATATAGTCCTATTACTTCAATTAAGCCTATGCAGATGCATCTCGAGGCACAGTCTGCAACCTCTACCGCATATGCTGAGTCTGTAAAGGGACTTGGCGCTGCTGCGGCAAGTAATCCT
>JAZRKG010000045.1:0-6674 GCA_045646185.1 Butyrivibrio sp. | reverse complement strand
CAGGCACTAAAACATATATCTTATGAGCATACCCAGTACCAACTTCAAGTATACTTCCATTTGGATCAGTTGCAATATCTGCTACTACAGGGCATGGAGCCTCCGCCGCAGTCATCGGTTCATCTCCTGCATTGTCCTGATTTGCAAGAATCCAGAAATGCTCCAGATTTCCACCATAATCTCTTATGAAGTCATATTCCTCGTCAGTCAGATTTTCGCATACAAGCTCTTTTTCTGATATAGTCAAAAGCTCCATCGCCATCTCACTTAAGAGATTAAGATTCTCTTTATCTTCTGAAGAGAGCATTCCAAAGCTATCAAGTCCATCTCGGGTATTGTTTGCAAGATTTATGAATCTGGAGTACACAACAGGCTGAGGGTCCACATATCCCTTATCATCTGGTTCTTCATCTCCGCCGCCCATTTCTGCCATCATCTGCTTTGTATATAAAATTGTGTCATGCTTTAGCTCTGCGTAAGAACCAGCAAAGGTTTCCAGATTCTTCTTGGCCCACTCATCTGTAGTCATATAGGAAGGATAGCCATCACCTTTTTGTTCCAGGAGAGGCCTTAAAGTATAGAGCCAGCTGGAATAAAGGCTTGCATTCCAAAGCTTTGGATCAGCATTATTAAACTCTTCCTGAAGATTAGAAAGAGACTCAGTATAGCCTTCGTAATCTGTATCACCCTGAGCATCTAATATTTCATAAGCAACCTCGCTTCCAAGGGCTGCCGGAACGTCTAAGGCATCAGGAAGCATGCGCTTTTCGCCTTCGCTATTTTCCTTTACATTTGAATATACCAGCTGTTGGAATATAGCCTCGTCTATAGTAAAGCGCTGTCCCATAAATCTAAAGCTTGGAATTACATTAGAATCGCCATCTTCTACTGCAATAGAGTTTATTGCAGGGGTATCAAGTTCTTTTATCTGTGCAAAATAAGCATCAAAAGCACTGCTATTTCCTGCTAAATCTGAAGCCTGAGGAACACTTCCGTAGCAGCTTGTTATTACAGGCATATATTCGTAATAGCCATTATCGTCTGATGCTCCTGCAAAAAAAGCTGTAACTCGATATATCTGATCCCACAATGTTTCTCCTGTTTCATAAACTGAAAGATTCATAAGAAGAGCACTTCTGCACATTTCCTCACTATCAGCTACAAATGCCATTCTTCCGTACCACATCATGGCTTTAAAATATCCCTGAAGAGCCTCTTCATTTTCATAATAGCCTCTGACAGTGTACTGGCTGTAATCTTCATTGACATCGCTGATGAGTGATGTTTCAATCCCTTCTGCACTGTTTATTCGATCAAGCTCTGTCTGAACATCACTTTCTATTTCAGAAACAGATTTTGCCGCAGAGTCGTCTATCTCAAGAAGCTGAGCTGCAACATCAAAATACGCAACATTTCTAAGAGCTGCGCTTTCCCATTCGCTGCCTTTAAGAGCCTCATACTGATTTACACTATTTTCAAGCATCTTTCCAGTAAGCTCTTCAAGTGTATCCTTTAAATAATTTTTTTCTGTCGTTTTAAGCAAATACGCAAAGTACAGATGGTACGTATGCATAAGTGAATCAACAGTTACAAAGCTTGGTGTCATGAAATAACGGTTATCTTCATATATTTCAAAAAACTCTGACATAGAGTTGTTATTTACGAAGAAATAGTTTTCCAGCAGCTTCTCAGAAAATTCAGCATATGCTTCATATTCGCCAGAAAAATAATACTCAAGATTTGGATTTATATATACATTTGAAAAATCTGATGCCACTTCATACGCTGGAACAGATGGAACCAGGTCTTCATTATAATAAATCACCTCTTCTCCAAGAAGAGATGTTCTTGAAAGAGTATCCACATCTACAGCATCCTCTGTTACTGCTTTGGTGGATGCTTCATCTGCACTATCAGCAGTTGCAGTCACTGCCTGACTTGAATCTGACTGGCTCTGAACAGGAGCCTCCTGAATGATTTTTGAACAAGAACATAACACTAAAGAACCTGATAACATCAGGCATAACAAAGATCTTTTTTTCATAATTCCACTTTCCCCTTATAACAAAAAACGAAACGTCACTTGCGACTCTTTTCATGATAGAAAAACCCATGTGAATAGTTCTTCATAATCATTAGTCTAAACTATGCACATGGGAATTACCACTTTTTTATTCAGATACTGTAAGAAGTTCAATCTCAAAGTTAAGCGCTTTGCCTGCAAGCTCGTGGTTTGCATCAAGAGCTATGGTAGAATCAGTCTTCTCCAAAACAGTCACTGGGAATGCTCCACCCATTGTGTTCTGAAGGAAAACCTTCTGTCCTACTGTTAAATTCTCTGAACCTGGAAGTTCGCTGATTTCAAGTCTTAAAACCTTTGCCTCGTCATATTCGCCGTAAGCCTCGGCTGGCTCTAAGTGAATAGTAACCTTCTGGCCAATCTCCATATCAACAACTGCTTTATCAAAGCCTGCTATCATCATGCCTGCACCACTGATAAATTCAAGTGGCTGATTTCTATCATAGGATGAGTCAAACTGTGTGCCATCATCAAGGGTTCCTCTATAGTGAACACTTACGTTCTTTCCTGCATTTTTGCCTTCAAGAATAATTTCTGGTGCATGGCATCCGCCGCAACCACCGCCACAGCCACCACAGCCGCCTCCGCAGCCTTCCTCATCATCCATTTCTTCTTCATGATGACCGCAACCGCCACAGGCATGCTCCTCTTCGTGGTCATGGTGATCACAGTTAACACCCTTAGACTCAAGCTCTCCTCTAAGGTATGCTTCTACAGCTTCATCAGCGTTTCCTTCAGCACCTGATACAACTTCTATTCCAGCTGCGCTTAAAGCATTCTTGGCTCCTTCGCCCATTCCGCCACAGATAAGTACATCTATGCTGTTATCTTCAAGTAGTCCTGCAAGAGCCTCATGTCCAAGGCCGTTATTGCCAATAACCTGGCTTGATACTACCTTTTTATCAGCTACTTCATAAACTTTGAACTCTTCTGTTTTGCCAAAATGTCCAAATACATCGCCATTTGCATATGTTACCGCAATTTTCATTCTAATAATTTCTCCTAAATTACTAATTCTTCTTTGGTATTTTAAAACGTAACCATTTGATTTTACAATTGTTTGATAATAAAAACAACCGTAGAAAAAAATTACTTAGTAACATATTTTTATGGCCATGCTACTTTGTACATCTGATATATACCGGTATGCTGTCTATCGGTGCATCCTGAACTATCCACTGCCCACCATCGTAAACCTTGCCGTCAAAATAGTTTTTCCAGCTACATGACTTTGGAAGATAGACTTTTCTGCTAAATTCATGGGCATGACATACAGGTGCTACAAGATAATCCGAACCAAACATATACTCATCAGTAATATCATAACATTCGTTATCCTGCGGAAACTCGTAAAAAAGTGCCCTCATAACCGGGTCTCCATTTTCATGAGTATTCTTCATTACTGCTCTTATATAGTCACGAAGACTCTCTCGAAGCTCAATATACTTTCGGAAAATCTGGTAATTTTCCTCGCCATAGCTCCATACTTCATTTGGAGCACCGGTTCTCTCCCTTCTTTCTCCGTCACTACTGAATATTTCCTGATGAGGATTTCTGTCACCATGCATGCGCATTACCGGACAGAAGGTTCCAAACTCAAACCATCTGACAAGAAGCTCCTGGAAATCAGGATCTTCAATATTGCCGCCGTGAAAACCACCAATATCAGTGGTCCACCATGGTATTCCTGCGAGTCCGATGTGAATTCCGGCGCAGATTTGTTTTCTAAAATCTTCGTAGGTAGAGAATATGTCTCCTGACCAAACCAGCGTGCCATACTTGGCAGAACCAATCCAGGCACATCTAATAAGATTTACAATGTCCTTTTGGCCTCGTTTACGCTGACCTTCATAGAACGCCCTTGCATACTCTCTTGGGTATATATTTCCTATTTTTGCTGCAGGTCCTGCGGCATATCTATACAGCATGTGGTCATACTCAGTATATTCAGGCTCAGCTTCATCAAGCCAGAAGGTATTTACACCTATATCTGCATAGTTTTGTGATACTTTATCCCACAGATATTCTCTGGCTCTTTCATTTGTAGTATCAATAAACACATTGTTTCCAAGGAATAGCATCTGGACATCCACGCCTCTAGTGCTTCTTGCAAGAAGACCCTGTTGTTTCATCTCCTCATAGTTTTCAGATCTGTAATCCACCTGAGGCCAGATAGATACCATAGGCTCAATTCCCATTTCATGCAGCTCATCAAACATTTCCTTTGGATTTGGAAAGAATTCTTCGTTAAATCTCCAGTCTCCGCATCTATTCCAATGATAGTAATCGATTACAAGCACATCCAACGGAATTCCTCGTTTTTTGTACTCTCTGGCGATCTCTAATACCTGCTCCTGATTATAGTATCTAAGCTTGCACTGCCAATATCCAAGACCATATTCCGGCATCATAGGCGGAAGCCCGGTGGCTCGCATGTAGTTGTGCATAATGTCTGCAGGTGTTTCTCCACAGGTAATGTAATAGTCTATCTTATCTGAACACTCTGATATCCATTCTGTTGTGTCCAGCCCAAAATGCACCTCGCCAATGGCAGCATTGTGCCATAAAAAGCCATATCCAAGGCTGGATACATAAAAAGGTACTGAAGCCTGAGAATTTCTATGAGCCAGCTCAAGACTTGATCCCTTCAGATTCATTCTCTCAGCCTGATACTGTCCCATTCCATAGATTTTCTCTGCAGGGTCAGAAATAAAGCTCTGTTTAATTTTGAACGCACCACCTGGGAGCTGCAGATAGCTCCTGGCATTTAGTGTCAGCGCATTGCCATTTTCTATTTCCTGTAATAAAAGCTTTCCTGTTTTGGAATTGTAGAAAGAAATCTGGAGCTTTTTACCCCAATCCTGAACAAATAATTTGGCCATGATAAGACCATTTGTGATTACAGCATGAGTTTCATCCTCTACTGCAATATTGATTTCTGATTTTTGCATAAGCTCAGTCTTGTCGATCAGCGCTATGCAGTCTTTAGGAATATCTCCCAAAAATACTGATTCTACTCTGAAGGAGTCCTCTCCCCATGCAGAAACTCTTACTGTTTCGCCGTTATATCTAAATAATATACAGCCTTCACCCTTCTCAAAATAATTCATATTTTCCCCCAATTATTCTTGTTTTTTATGAATTACCAACTCTGATATGCAGTTACAATCTAAATTATATTCCTTTACCTGCAATATAGCATCAGGTTTCGATAAATATTTTTTGCCAGGAAACGGCTACGATTATAAGGGAAAATACAGTTGCTGTAAGGTCAGCCAAAGGCTGCAAAATATAAAATCCAAATTCACCAAAAATAGCCGGAAGAATCAGTAACAGCGGAATATAAAAAATCCCCTGCCTTGCGACAGATATCCACAAGGCCCTAAAGTATTTGCCAACATTCTGCAAAAACATGCTTGATAAGGCATACAGCCCCATAAATGGCAGAGATACACATTGCCACCTGATAATAGTCGCTGAAAGCGCTATAACATCATCATTTTTGGAAAGAAGCGCTGCCACCTGCTGTGCAAAAAATGCAATCAAGATAGAGGAAATGACTAAAAACATTGTTCCTATTATGGTTGTATGCTTTAAGGACTCTTTTACCCTTTTATACTGGCCTGCACCATAATTCATGGCACATATTGGCTGAAATCCCTGGCCAAAGCCTATCATCAGCATGTAACCTAGGGCAGATGCTCTGGTTGCTACAGTCAGGGCTGCAATTAGCGTTTCTCCGTATGGCGCAGCCATAGTATTTAGGAGCACAGCTGCTACACTGGTAATGCCCTGTCGTGAAAAATTAGGCGCACCGCCTGCCAGTATGTGATAAAGTCTTTTTTTATTTAGGGAAAAGGCCCTGATACTAACTGCAATATTTCCATGTAAATGAGAAATCCACAGCATGCAAAAGGATGCCAGCACGTTTCCGATAAGGGTTGCAATGCCTGCTCCGGCAATATCCATTTTTAGCAAAATTACAAATACAGGGTCCAACAATATATTACAAAGCATACCTGCCAGGAGGCCCACCATGGCATCTTTGACATTTCCGCAGAGCCTTAGCTGGTTATAAACCGTTGTGGAAAAGAGTGAAAAAGGCACTGTTATAAGCATTATCTTAAGATAAGAAATGGTATAGTCCAAAAGCATCGGCGACGCATTTCCACCAATGAAAATCGCTAATGGTCTTGCAAACAGGATGCCTGCAGCCATTATGATAACACCTGTTACTATTGCCATTACCACTCCATCACTGGAAATAATTTTGGCTTCGTCTCTATTCCTGGAGCCAAGAAGCCTTGACATGGCGTTACCACTTCCATAACCATACCAAAAGCCTATGGCCTGGATAAAGCTTACAAATGCAAAAACCACTCCTATTGCCGCTGTCATGCTCTTATTTCCAAGTCGTCCTATCCAGAAGGTATCAGTAAGATTGTAGATCATGCTGACCATCATGCCGATCATTGTAGGGATAGCTGTCTTTATAAGAAGTGGCAGTAGCGGCGCAGTAAGCATTCTCTGCCGTCTTTCCTCGAGTTTATCCAACCTTTGATACCTCCCCTGTAGTACCCTTAACCTTTATTAC
>JAZRKG010000044.1:0-4646 GCA_045646185.1 Butyrivibrio sp. | reverse complement strand
CGCATCCTTGATCTGAAGGTCAATCTTAGGACCATAGAATGCTCCATCACCTTCATTTATTTCATATCCGCCTTCGCCGTATTTAGCGTCGAGGATCTCTTTAAGAGCTGCCTCAGCCTTGTTCCAAACCTCGATGTCTCCCATGAAGTCATCCGGTCTTGTTGAGAACTCAGCACGATATGTAACACCAAAGGTCTTATAGATTTCATCTGCAATTGAGATGATATCCATGATCTCGTCCTTGATCTGCTCTTCTGTTACGAATGTATGATCATCATCCTGACGGAATTCCTGAACACGGAACAGTCCGTTCATCTGACCTGATTTTTCTTTTCTGTGAAGAACATCATACTCACTGTATCTGATAGGAAGTTCCTTATAAGAGTGATTTGTTCTCTTATATTCCATCATGGCATTAGGACAGTTCATAGGCTTAGCTGCCATTGTGTCCTGAGTCTCGATAGAAAATGCTGCTGTATTATCAGACTCTACTGTATCTGTAGCGCTTGTACCATCAGTAACACCAGGAACAAGGAACATGTTGTTTACATAGTGAGCCCAGTGACCACTGATGAGCCACAGCTTCTTGTTGTTAATAAGAGGAGCTGAAATCTCCTGGTACTGATGCTGCTCCTGAATCTCTCTTGAGTATCTAAGGAGCTTCTGGTACATCTTCCAGCCTCTTGGAAGCCAGTAAGGCATACCTGGAGCTGTCTCATTAAACATGAACAGATCAAGCTCTGGACCAATCTTCTTGTGATCTCTCTCAAGAGCTTCCTGAATCAGTTTGATGTGCTCTTTTAACTGGTTCTTATCAGGGAATGCATATACATAGATTCTCTGAAGGTGATCTCTCTTCTCATCGCCTCTCCAGTATGCTGCTGAAACAGACTTGATCTTGAAAGCTGCGTTCATAAGCTCCTGTGCGTTGTCTACGTGAGGTCCTCTACACAGATCTATGAAATCATCACCAGTATTGTATGTTGTAATTGTCTCGCCATCTGGCAGGTCATTGATAAGCTCTACCTTGAATCTCTGATCCTTAAAGATTTCAAGAGCCTCTTCCTTAGAAACTTCTTTTCTAACGAAGTCTTCTCTTCTCTTAAGGATCTCTCTCATTTTGTCTTCAATTACCTTGTAGTCGTCAGTTGTTACGGCTCTTGGAAGTTCAAAGTCATAATAAAAACCATCATCGATCTGTGGTCCGATTGCAATCTGTACATTTTCTTTACCAAAGATCTCCATAACGGCTTTAGCAAGAATATGTGCCAGTGAGTGACGATAAACTTCTAAAAATTGTTCCTTTTCCATTTTTTCTCCTATCCTGCCTGTTGGCAATAATACCTGAAAGATTTATCTTTCCAGGTCTTCGTGCAAGTTTTTACATAGTAGAAAATAACTACAAAAAAATCCCTTGCACTACCATTAATAGTAATGCAAGGGACGTAAATACGCGGTTCCACCCTTGTTGCCATCATAAAGATGACCACTTAATTATGATCGTAACGTGATCAGCGTGCTCTATTAAAGCCTCTCAGAGGTGGTCTTCAAATAGTTCCGGCTCATACGCTCTCAATCAGGCTAACCTGGCGCTTTTCCCTGTAAGTCATTCCTATTCTACTTTCCTCATCAACGATTTCTCTAAAAATCATGAATATTTTTTTCAAGCATATTCAGATTTTTTCTGATTATAGTTGTGATTCTAGTTTATAAAAATGTCAATGTCAAGATTATTTATTCTTACCGTGGCACTTCTTATATTTCTTACCACTTCCACATGGGCATGGATCGTTAGGATAAACCTTCATCTCGTTCTTTACAGTTCTGGAGTTCTTCTGCTCCTTGTAAAGCTCTTTTCTCTTATCCTCGTCAAAAATCTCTTCCCATTCCTTAAGACCATAGAGCCAGTCAGCACCAGCTGCAACCATGTTTTTGTAGAGAAGTTCTTTATCAAATAAAAGGCTGACCTCTGTATCCTCTTCCATTGTATCAATAGGATTCTTTTCCTTTAAGCTGTCATTGATACCATCAAGGAAGCCAACCATTGTCATAAGCTCAACGCCAAATTTTTCAGCAAGTTCCTTAACTGTTCCCTTTACTTCTTCATCAGGGTTCTTAAGAAGCTCTGCGTAGATATCGCGCTCTTTCTGAAAATAATCTGTCCATAATTTCTGAAGCTCATTCTTATTAGCTGTTTCTGAATAAGCCATATCTGTCCACTGTTTTAAAAGTGCCATAATTCTGTCCTGCCTTCTTTTAAAAAAATATTATTATTTATTAAGTAGTAATTGCGACATGCGCAATAACTCAAAGTATGAATATTTTACTCTATTTACTTATAAAAGTAAACAAAAAACCTTTTGTCTGCTTACTGAATCTGCACCGATTAGCGTTTCATTTTTCGTTAAAACCATTTCGATTATTAACTATTACAGTTCTGTTACAAAAATGAAAAAATGTTGCCATAAATATGTTTTTTTGCTAGAATGTTGACTTATCGGGAGGTACGAGAATGAGCACCGATTTAAAACCACGTAAACACCGACACAAAAGGCATTACACCATTATGATCGTGTCCGGTGATTCAGATGGGCAAAATAAACGTTTCCATCTGGGACATGTAAAAACTCAGCTCTTGGCATTTGGTGCCTTTGCCCTGGTACTGGCAGTTATCTGTTACATTGTTTACTCATCAATGACAATTTCTAATCTCAAAGCAATTGAACAGAGCCACCTGAGTCAAATTGAAGAACTTTCTGAAGCCAATGCATCATTGGAATCATCCCTTAGCGAATTAGAAGCAACATCAGAACAACTTAAAGTAGCATTGAATCAGAAGGTAGAAACCGAAAAAACAGCTGCAGAAGAAGATGAACAACTGCATTTACCTACAGGATTTCCACTTACAGGAACTGCATCTATGAAGAGTGTTATAGATGGCGAAGATACAACATCTGTTGAGGAAGATCTTACAGCTGCAGAGTCTGATGAAGAGATTACCGGCAATCCAATCACTATCTTTTCTGCATCAAGCGGTTCCAATATTGTTGCATCAGGTAGTGGCACAGTTACATCTATTACAGCAGATTCCAAATATGGCAATTGTATTACAATTGACCATGGAAACGGATATGTATCAATTTACAGAAATTCAGGCGACGTTCTGGTTTCTGAGGGAAAAGAAGTTGCTCAGGGCGATATTTTAATCGTTGTCAGCGACGATAATACTACACTAGGTTATCAGATTCAGTTAGACGGGGAATATATTGATCCTGAAACCATGATTGAAATCAGCGGTTAATCCGCTATGTATTAAAGCAAACGCTTAACGGAGCATTGCATAGAAAAAGGAGAGGGTAAAATGTTTAACCAGAAAAAAGAAGTTGCAACAGTCGAAACTACTGTAGAACAGGTTGTTACGATCATTGGACCAGGCGCTACAATCGATGGTCCTCTTACTACCAAGGATTCAACAAGAATCGATGGAACCGTTAACGGCAACACAACCATCAGCGGTTCACTTATCGTAGGACAAAGCGGCAAGGTAAATGGCACCGTTACAGCTCAGAACGTGTTTATTGCAGGCGAGATCAACGGCAACATCAGCACAGTTAATGGTAAGGTTGAAATCAGTGACACAGGAAAGATCACAGGTGACATTACCTGCAAGACTATCGTTATTGATGAAAACGCTGTATTCCAAGGAAAATGTACAATGAACGCTGATAAATCATCAGCTGAGACTGCAAAAGAAAGAGCAGCTGGAAACTAATATACTCAGAATAAATGAGGCAGTTGTAAGAATTAAAACTTACAACTGCCTTTATTTTTTGCTTAAATTCATTTTTCCCCTAAAAAACACCCAAAACTTTAATCATACTAAAAAAATCAATCCTGCATTCTTTCGAAAACAAGTTCATAGCCATCATCGCCATAGTTGAGTGAACGATTAACACGGCTGATTGTTGCTGTAGATGCACCAGTCTTTTCTGCAATCTCGAGATAAGTCTTATGCTCTCTGAGCATAGCTGCCACTTCAAATCTCTGAGATAAGGACAACAGCTCATTTACTGTACATAGATCTTCAAAAAAGCTGTAGCACTCCTCTTTATTCTGCAGACATAAAACAGCGTCAAATAAGTGATCTACTGCATCTGTCCTAATCTTCTTATTCATTGTAAAACCTCCTAATAGTCATCTTAGCCATAGTGCAAAGGAATATAGCATAACTCTAAAAATCTTCATTGTCAAGTTGTCTATATTTCGCACAAAATTCTTTAACACTTAAACATTTTAACATACTAAAGTCATAAAGTAAAGTTCCAGAAAATCCCACCATTATAGCATTTCACTATTTTCTTTTTCACAAGAAAAATGTTCATTTTTTTGCAAAAATACAAATAATTTCTTTACTTTGTTACGTCAATGTGTTATTCTTACTATGTTGCGATTATGCAACCTGCTACTATATGTAGTAGAACAGTCATTTTTTATTATCTAGTGGAGGTAGTACAATGAACAAAGGTACAGTTAAGTGGTTCAACAACCAGAAAGGTTATGGTTTCATCTCAGATGAGGCTGGCAACGATGTATTCGTACACTATTCAGGACTTAACATGGAAGGTTTCAAGTCTCTCGAAGAAGGC
>JAZRKG010000043.1:0-2258 GCA_045646185.1 Butyrivibrio sp. | reverse complement strand
CATTATTCCTCTAACCGGGTGTTTGTTATCCGTGAACATATATCTGTTCCACAGTATTCTAGGTCTGATTTTTATCTTTGGTCTTTTTAATTTGTTATTTAAAAAGTCAATTCTCATAATCTACACTATTAAAACATTATTTTGGAACGGTTCTGCAAGAGCTTGGCTCCGCTGATGATCAGAAGCACTCCTGCTGCAGTGCCTGCGACTATTGCTATTACTCCAAAAGCAATATTTAAAGCGCCTGAACTGCCCATTACCTTGTATGTCTTTTCTTCCATAATATAACCCACCTTTCCATAATGATACTCGGCTGCAGGGAAAAAGATTAATTTTACCCCTATATGATTATACTAATTATTTGGACTGTGCGCCATACTCAGCGTAATATTCATCAAGAGCCTTTTTTATGTCCTTATTAAGAAGAACCTCACCATCAATAGGTTTGTTGTAAAGATGCTCAACAACCTCGCTCATTGAAACAATAGCGTGAGCTTCAAAGCCATATTTTTCATGAATCTCATCAAGAGCACTCATATCTGTATCAAGGCCTTTTTCCTGTCTGTTAAGGGATACCATCATTCCGACAACATCAACATCAGCCTGCTCCTGCAAAATAGGCATTGTCTCCTCGATAGACTTACCAGATGTAGTAACATCCTCAATTATCAGAACTCTGTCTCCATCACGAAGCTTTGCTCCAAGAAGGATTCCCTTATCACCGTGATCCTTGATCTCCTTACGATTTGAGCAGTACTTAACATCTCTTCCATAAAGCTCGCTGATAGCGCTGGCTGTAATTACTGCAAGAGGAATACCCTTGTAGGCTGGTCCAAAGAGTACGTCAAACTCAAGACCAAATGTATCATGAATAGCTCTGGCATAGTACTCACCGAGCTTACGCAGCTGTGAGCCCTTTACATAAGCGCCTGCATTCATGAAAAATGGTGACTTACGTCCGCTCTTTAAAGTGAATTCACCAAACTTCAAAACATTACTGTCGACCATAAAGTCAATAAAATCTTCTTTGTACTTTTCCATTGTGTCTCTCCCCTCATTATTTAGATGCAAGTGCATCAGAAATATCTTTTATCATATCTGTAACTGCACATCTTGCAGCATCGCCAACCTGACCGTCTGCAAACTGGCTGTACTGCTGGCTCTGCCATGCAGCTATGATTCCTCTTGATGAATTAACAATAGCACCAAGTCCGTCTTTATTAAAGAAGTGAACAAGATCCTTGCCTTTGCCGCCCTGTGCTCCATAACCAGGAACAAGGATAAATGCATGTGGCATGATATCTCTAAGAACCTTACCCATCTCCGGGTAAGTAGCGCCTACAACAGCACCAACATTACTATAGTCACCTTCCATAGACTCAGCTCCCCACTTCTCAACCTGTTCTCCAACAAGCTCATAAAGTGGTCTTCCATCAATTACTCTATCCTGGAACTCACCACTACTTGGGTTTGAAGTCTTAACGAGAACAAAAATACCTTTATCTTCTTTATTACAAACATGAATAAAAGGCTTTACTCCATCGGAGCCAAGATAAGGATTTACGGTCGCGAAATCTTCTTCAAAACCTGAATAAGTGTTATTACCCACCTGAATACTACCAAGGTGACCAATAGCATAAGATTCTGAAGTAGAACCTATATCTCCTCTTTTAATATCTCCAATGACAATAAGGCCTTTTTGATGACAATAATCTACTGTTTTCTTAAATGCAACAAGTCCCGGAATACCGAACTGCTCATACATGGCAATCTGTGGTTTAACTGCCGGAATCAAATCATAAACCGCATCAACGATTTCCTTGTTAAACTGCCAGATAGCTTCTCCGGCACCTTCCAAAGTCTCGCCAAATTCAGCATATGCTTTTGAAGTGATGCGCTCAGGTATGAAGGACAGCTTTGGGTCCAGACCAACAACAATCGGGGCATTTGTCTTTTGAATGCCGCTAATCAATTTCTGAATCATCTGTAATGTTCCTTTTCCAAGTTTTTTCTACACATCATATTACCATAATATTCTTATTTGTCACTTAAAAAATATAAAAAATTGGAGAATATATTTTTGAATATATTCTCCAGAGTTTCTTCAATATTTAATTATTCAAACTTCCCACTTAATTTATACCTGGAACAACTTATTCTGACTAAGGCGAGGCTAATCATTAAAAGAAATGTTGTTTTTATAGACATATGCTTCACTTCAAAAACTCACCCCTTGCTCAGGAATTTTTCCATAGTTG
>JAZRKG010000042.1:0-77871 GCA_045646185.1 Butyrivibrio sp. | reverse complement strand
TAAGACCGCTTGGCCTCCGACTTCACATTCATTGAAACCGGTTCAGCCTTTACGCCCTCGCTTATGTCATAGGTTTTTCCATTGCCCTGAACTTTTCCATTGATTTTTCTATCCGGGACATCACTTGGGCTGATGGCAACACCTGAAGTTGATGGTAAAAACTGAGGTGTATATATATTCTTTTTACTGGCATCAAAATCTGAAGGAATCTCATATTGCTTAACCTTTACAGTTCCATCAGCATCTACCCTGGCATCGCCTCCATTTATTGTCTGAGCGCCAAACTTTTGGTTTATGTCATGTTCTGAAAAGCGGATTTGCTTAGTATGCTTCAGGGTCTGACCAAACTTACCATCAGTTCCGCGCCAGGTGAGCGGATCATAGCTGTTCTTAAAATCACTGTCATCATCAAACTTGTCCCATTTAGGCTCCGTAGTTGAATCATCAACAGGATTATTGACCACCATCAGTTCTCTGTAAGCTATTGTTGTTGTCTCCACCAGGAGGCCACTTTTTTCAGCATTTAACTCACCATATTCCTTGGCTGTTACTACACAGCCGGTGAATACATAAAATCTTGATGCCCAAGCATCTGCACTTTTATCGCTAGCAAAGCCCTGCTTGGCATTGGATTTATATACAAAAAGAGACATAGGCAATATCATCTCAGTACCGTTGGCAAGAGGATCCAAAAACTTGGCCCAACCTGTGTCCACATATCTCTCCACCTGGAAAGTAAAGGGTTTGGATACCGGTTTTCTCTTCATCTGGACATAGTCATTGACTCCGCCTTCCTGAATGTATTCAAACTCATTTTCCTTGTTGAATACACGCACAGACTTAAGGGGAAGAAAATATACACCTTCTACCCACAGCACGAAGTTATAACTTGGTATCGGATCAAATTCAGCCTGATTATTACCTGTTATGGTATCTATACCTTTGGCAATACTATCGAAAAAACCCATGCTCTATCCTCTTTTATCTGTCTGCTTTAAGTTCAAAAATACTCTTTTCTTTTTTGTCTTTTGAGGGATTAAGACTCTTATTGATATCTGATATCTCACTGCACCATCTGCGTCTTGTCATATGATCCATTTCAAGGACCTCTTTTTCGCTCCAGTGGAAATAGTAAGAGATAAAAGACATCTCTTTGAACAGTTCATCTTTGGGATATAGTCTTAGCCCTCTTGCGTAAAATTTAACGGAACCTCAAAGGTCTTGCCGCAATCAGGGCAGACGCACTGCATTACCGGAGGTTCAATATCATTTATCCTCTGATACATATCCTGTAAAAATGCAAGATCAGCTGTAAATAATTTCTCAATAGTAGTAGCTGTAACTGCATCTAAGCCTTCAATCTCAGTAATCACCTTACTCAGGATCACTATCGTAAGATAGGACGGATTAGCAAGAACTCTCGGATCCCTTGTGGCAATTATTTCATCACCTGCTGTAGCAAGTCTCATTTTTCCTTTTTTGTGAACATCCCCGTTTCCATCTACATATCCCTTTGGAAGTGTGAACTCATATACTGTTTCCATGCATTGCCTCCTCTATACGCATTTATTGGCAGGGACCCAAATAGGTCCCTGCCTTATGTCTTTAGTTAGGAATTACCAGTTCTTCATATGCAATCTCTACACTTTCAATTGCAACATCACTTGTCTTGGCATCAAGATCAGGTGCTGAGTATTTAGTAACCCATGCATTTGTAAGTGTCCACTGCCTTGTTCCTGTTGCTGCAGTAACAAGCTGAGCAGGTGCTCCAGGATTGATATCTATCAATTCGATAGTCACATTCTGTCTTGGGATCTGACCTCTTGTCTCACTTACACATTCCTGTATCCATGTCTTAAATGGGCTGTTGATAATGTAGCCCATCTTAAGAGTAACGTTGCCATGCTTAACAAGTCCCGGAATCTTAACCGGTGCCAGTGAAGCTGAGTTACTCTGTCTGAACTCAATTACATCTACCGTTGCCTCTACCCCTGTCACCTCACTGAAAGCTGCTGTTCCCGCGATATTATTAACTGTGACAAGGAAGTTCATTTTGGTTAACGGATAATCAGAGTTTTTATCATTCTTATATGCATCAGCCATAATGTGTTATCCTCTCTTTGTATTATTCTTCTGATCCGCCGCCTGACTCTGCTGTGTGCTGAGTGATCCTGAAGATCACGAACTCGGCAGGTCTTGAAGGAGCGATACCTATATTACAGATAAGTCTTCCATTCATGATATCCTCACGGGTCATGGTAGATGGTCCAATCTCTACGAAGTAACTGTCTGAAATTGACTCACCAGCCAGCATTCCGTTTCTCCACAAGGTATCAAGGAAATTAGAAATAGTAAGACTAACTCTCTGCCACAGTGAAGCATCGTTTGGTTCAAATACAACCCAGTTGGTATTGGCCTTGATACTCTCTTCAACAAATATGAACAGACGTCTGACGTTGACATATTTGAAGCTTGAATTGCTGGAAGCAGTTCTTGCACCCCAGATCCTGATTCCCTGTCCCGGAAGTGCTCTTATAAGGTTAACACCCTCAGGATTTAAGATATCCTGCTCGTCCTTGGTATAATTAACTTTAAGTCCTGTACAGAATACAGTCTCATTAGCAGGAGCCTTATGTACACCTCTATTGATATCTGTTCTTGAGTAAACACCCATTACAGCACCTGATGGAGGTATAAAATCAGGCTTATTGGAAGATCTGTCAAATACCTGGATCCAAGGATGATACATAGCTGCATATGAGCTGTCGATCATCTGTCTGTATCCGATAAGATCGTTGGTCTTGTACATATCTCCCGGCATATCGATAACAGCAAATCTGCTCTTTAAGTTCTCGCAGTGTCCTACAAGAGCTACAACTACTTCAGGAATTGTGACACCAGGAATTGCCAGCATACTAATGATGTTGTTTTCCTTAAATGCCTGAAGACCTGTTCTCTTGCCAGGGCCATTGTCCTCACCGATAAATGTAGCTGCATTGATAGCTGAAATATTGCCATCAGCACCGCCTTCAAGGAAGAACATGCCGTCTGTGTTGCCAGCTCCAAGAATAGCCTCAACAGGATTGCCGATGCTGTCCATATCTGCAACCTTGATCTTTACAATATTGCTCAGAGCAAGCTTGGACTCGATATATCTTGTTGAAGTTCTGTTAAATGACAGTTCTGAATAATTCTCAACATCGTCACCATATCTGATGCTTACATCAACTGTGATCAGATATACTAATGACTTTGGAACTATTGCATCATCTACAACACCCTTTGGCATTTCTTCTTCAAAAGTAACCACGTTATCGTAGATAGTCTTGATCTTGTTATAGGTACCGTTAAATTCAACGATATCGCCTTCTCTAAATCCATCAAGACTCTTAGCTACATAGCCTGCATCAGTCTTTTTGATGAGCTGCATCTTGTGCTTTTTACCTGTTGAAAGGAAGACCTGGATCTTGTCTCCCCACTTACCAGGGTTAGCAGCTTCTACTTCAAGTATTCCCTGAGTAGCTTTAGCTGCTTTTGATTTAGGAGGAGCAACACGCATTACAAAACATCTTGTTCCGCCATTATCAAAAAACTGCTCAACGCTATTTGCAAGGAATCTATATTCTCCATAGAGAAATTCAGGAAGAAATCCGCCAAACTGCTGCTTAAATGATTTCATACTGGTTACTAAGAGCGGAGCACCTTCTATAGGTCCTTTTTCTGCAAGACCGATAAAGCCTGCAGTGCTGGTGCCCACACCTTCTATACTTCGTGGAGAGTTATCATACTCTTCCACATATACACCTGGTGATAAATATTCTGGCATAGTTTTTCTCCTTCTTTGTTTTTAGTTAGCTGTAGTTTTGATCTGACCCGGATTGACTACCGAGATCTGGCCCATGTAAGCACACATCATCTTGCAATCTGAAGTAAGCGTAGGCTTGCCTCCCGATATGATCTTGGGATGAGTGGGTATCCACGTTCCTGCCGGAACTGGCATACAGGGCTGAGGAGTCAGCACTCCCAATGCCGCAGCAGTGGCTGATGCCACCATTGGATTGGTCACCGTAGTGCACAGTCCAAAAGGTCCGATGTTGGCCATTCCCTGGCAATCCTGTATGGTCGCAACAGGCTTGCCGCTGGCAAGTACCTTCATCTGCGATGTGACCTTTAATGGTGCGGGGGCTGTACCGAAACTACACATACACGTTGCCCCTGCTGTTACAACTTCACTCACTATCCACCTCCTTTGCCGGTTCCAGATCACTTAATCTCTCGGCCTCTTTCATCAGATCGATCTCACCGTATTCCTGTCTTAGATCCAGCCTTCTGAAATAAGTCTCATCTCCTACTGTGAATCTTAGGAGATACTTAAGTTCAGTGGCATTGTCTCTGACCCTGAAGATAAACCGTCCAGCCTTATCCACGTTGCCATATTGCAACCTGTAGATCTTACGGTTAGGCTTTATCTCTGAAGTGATGAGATCCTTCAAAACCACTTTGTTGTCACCGCTCTGATCTGTAACAACAATTCTTTCATAGCTTTTTTCATCTGTTGATGCTATAGCGTAATATACGTCATCAAGAGTTATCTTCTTGCCTGCCACAAAGCTAAATACTGACATTAGCTTCTTTTTGGCATCAAACTCATTTAATGAACATACAGGCCTTGTCAGGTTGATAGCATCTATTGATCCTAGAGAAGGAAGTGTTCCAAAAATCCCAAGCACAGGCTCGCCACGTATGACTTTCTCTGACGGTATCAGGAAAACATCGCATGTGGGGGTTCTGATATCAAGCTCTTCATAATTGACATCTACATCGATATCCTCATATCCATAAGCTCTGATATGCATGAGTGTTCTATCTCTGCCTTTGTTTATGAATATAAAAGTACCATCGCCCTTGTATAAAGGCTTGACCTCGCAGCCATCTTCAATGAATTTCACATTCATCTCATTGACTGCAGCCCCTGTGGTCGTGTCAATAAGCCTGAGTACCAGGTCGATCTTTACACGAATAACAGAAGCATCCACTTAAGTTATTCCCTCCTTTCTTCTCCTGCTATGTGCAGTCCAAATTCAGCTTCAGATACACGAGGTGTATTGATAACCTCTCCGCTTGAAAGCATTACGGGTGCCGCCTTATAGAACAGGCTTATCTGGTATGGTTTACTGATAGCCTGCCACACCCTTACTTTCTCCTCCAGACTTATCTTCGCCTGAGACAGTACTATTGGAGGTTCCTGGGTATCCAGCCAGGACTGCAGTTCATTGGGACGTACAGAGCTGTTGTCATTGACTATCTGAGCAACACGTCCGATGATCTTTTGTATATCCGGCGCCTTTAATCCCATCTGGGAGGAGCCGTTTATGAAGACCATATAGTACAACTCATATGGTCTTGGCGGCTTGGATAACTGGACTCTGCCCCTCTGGACATAGTTGGGAGTCGATAACTGGACTGCCTCCCTTATGTCATACAGGTATAGTCCTACGATATAGTCAACATCCTGAGATGCAGGTGAAGAGATCTCTATATTGTTTGGTGAAGGTATAGGCTCGGGACACATCTTCTCTCTGAGTGTCCTTACAATATAAGCACTTACATCTGCAATAATAGGATAATCTGCCATATTACTGTTCCCCTTACTGATCGGTTAATAGTTTTAAAAACTCTTCTGCTCTGGATTTCATTGGAGTTGTATAACATACCGCATAGCTTGAATCCGGTATGTATTCTGTCTCGATCTTGAAGTACACCAGTGAATCCGCTTCTGATATGTGAGGAACATCTGACATCTTGATCGCTCCATCCATCTGCTCCTCATCTTCGCCATAACTGTTCTTGTACATCACATTGCTGCCATTGGTGAAGATATATATCCTTGTACCGCTTGTCATAGTTGATATCTTTTTATTGTCATCATAGAAATATCTGTAAGCTGAAATATCTCCTATGGCCTTTAAACTTATATATTCAGTAGCTTTAGTATCCTTACACTGACTGTAGAAATACATGTTTTTCTTGGTGATACCCATGGTACCAAGTCTTGATGCAAGAGCTCCTGCCGGTGCATTTCCCATACGATTAAACTTACACAGAGCAACTGTTACAACTGCCAGTTCCTTCATGTCCATCTCATCAAAGGACTTGCCAAAGAAATCCTCTACGAGCTTTAAGATATCGTCTTCTGACAATCCACCGCTTGAAGAATCAGAGCTTTTAGAAGCCATGGCATCATTGATACCTGCCAGGGTGTCACTTCCTGCACCGGATTTCTCTGCCAGTTCCTTCAGATCCTTAAGAGCTTCATCCTCACCCAGATCTGAAAGAGCTTTTGCTATATCTGAAAGGTCTGCATTTGCATCATTTTGCAGATCATTGGCAGCCTTGGCTAAAAGGTCATCCGTAATATCTCCGGAGCCTGAACCTGAACCGCTTCCACTTCCGGAGCCTGAGCCGGAGCCATCTCCACTTCCTGATCCTGAACCTGAACCGGAGCCATCTCCGCTTCCTGATCCAGAACCATCTCCACTGCCATCACCGCTACTATTTCCTTTTAGTGCATTGATATCTTTATCAACTGCAGCTATCATGGCATCGTATTTTTTGGCTCCTGCAAGATCGTTATTATCAAGAGCTTTATCTCTCTCCAGCTGCAGCTCTTCTTTCTTTTCTCTCAGAGCATCTTCATCTGACTGAAGGCTCTTATCAGAAGCGATTATCTCCTGAGCCAGATTTTTCAGATAGTTCAAAAATGTTTCTATGGAAAGATATGCCGAAGGACCGTACTCATCCTCTATAACTCCGTTTTTGAGGCCTTCTGCCCAGGAAGTTATTCCATTGACGGTCACCAGCGCATCTGCAGCACTCTTTCTGTTCTTTACTGCTTCGATGATAAATTTAAGTTCTGAACAGACACTATCTGTCTTGGCAATCTGACTTTCAAGCACCAGCTGTTTGGCACTTTCTCCCTGAACCGAATTGTATTCAGGATCTATTCCGCCATTTACAATTCCCAAATATTTATCTTGAGCTGAAGTAAGGAGTGAGCTTTCTAGAAGTGATAGCTCTCCTTCAGCATCAACTACTATATTGTCCTTGATATTTAAAATATGCTTGAGGTATTCAATAGGTCCATCAAGAGATCCTCCTGTGGAGCTCTCTATTACCTGTGAACTGTACAGGTATTCTGCATGTCCAAGAACTGTATCTACATCAGTAAGTGCATCTGAGGAATAGCTTATATAACTGGTAGTACAGTTAGAGATGCAGGTTACGATCGCTTCTGTGATACCATTATCAGCATTGAAAGCATCTCCTTTTTCCTGCTGATCTTCATCATCATCGTCGTCGTCATCATCTGATTGTTGCTCTGCTGCCTCTTCAAGTACGATCCACCAGCCGTCACTTCCCTGATTTATTCCAAGAGACTGCATCCAGCTTGAGTACCAGGCTGAGCTGCCACCCGTTTCAAAATCATATGATAGTGAATCCTGCAGCTGTCTTACGTAATCCGGTTCGCTTCCTGCATTGGCCTCAGATGATGAATCCTTGAAGTTGCCGGAAGATGTATAATATGAACCGTTAGCCAGTGAAAAGAGTGTATCAAGAGCGTTAGGATCAAGCTGTGAGAGCTTTTCAAATACTATCGCTCTTCTTGATGAATCCACTTTCTTCATGAGAGTGTATACAACCTCTGCCTCATCCTCTTTGCCCTGAGCCTTGTAATCTGCATATATGCTGTTAAGAGCTGCAAGCTGTCTGTCAAGCTGATCAGTATTGCTATCTCTCAGGTTAAGAGCAAAGAATGTACTGAGTATCTGATAATAATAAACATCTGATCTGAGGTTTCCACTTTCCTTGGAATTCCTACCTGAAAGGAAATCCTCCTGAGACAGATCCTGGCTTTCGGTAGAGTATGTATACTGAAGCCACAGTGGATTTAACTCTTCAAGTTGTTTAAGATCATAAGGATCCGGTATATCAAAAGGATTGACTCCTGAACCACTTAAAAGATCTATCAGTATTCCATCCGCACCGGCATAGTAACGTACAAACAGATCATCAAGTTCTGTTTCAGGGACCACTATTCCGTTATTGGAAATACCCTTGATACCATTGGACACATCACCTATGTCAAACCAGTTGCCATCAGCAAGTTCTGACTTGTAATAAATCTCAGACTGTCCTGATTGACTGGCTGAATCAGATGCCTTTTCATAAATATCATCAGTAAGAGCATTTATATGTACCACATAGGTTCCGATAAATAAAACCGAGTTATCTATGGTGTACTTACTCTTAAATTCACTGAATGTTATGGCATCCTTTTCATCAAAGATAGCTCTTGATATAAAAGACGGAATGCTTGTTATCAGTATTATCACAGCAAGTAAAATGGGAAGCCTTTTTAACAGGTATGAAATTTTTCTTTTCAATTCAGATCTGTTCATACTTTAACTTTCCTTTACTGATCTATTGCTTTTACCACCTTCTGATTAGCTGTATCGAATCTGCCTGTATAGATCACTTCCTGATCTTCATTCATAAGTTCTATGGTCAGGGACTCCAGATCGTAGGCTACCAGCGTCAGATGTCTAAGAGAACTCTCAATGCTGATAGGTTCTCCGCCGCCCAGTGCTATGCCATCTTCATCTTTGATAACAAAATACTTGATATCTGCAGATGCAGGTGTGATGGAAATATCCATAAGTCCTGTCTCATCATTGATCGTCACTGCATAGGTTCCATATTCCTCAAGTTCCATGGTCTTGATGTCATAACCTGTAACTATCTTGAGTGGTCCTGAAACTGAAGCAGGATCAATGATACAATCGTCTATGAATTCATCACCGTTGTAGAGTCTGAGCTTGACTTCATCAACATTGTCCAGTGACAGGGCCAGATGCCTTATCCGCCCGTCCTTTGAAGTCCTGTCTCCAATCTGAACATCATTTACCCAAAGCTCATAATCAGTTATCTCAACTTCAAAATCCTCAGGAATATATATACTTACTTCAAACTCCAACTTCTGTATGATCTGTTTGATGTAATAATATGCACCATCTGCTGTCTGCTCTTCGATGTAGCTCTCTCCCGGCTTGGCTGTCTGCATATCAACGTCTCCACCGCTCAGGATCGCATCAACACCGCCGCTTGTAGTTCTATCCAGTGAGTACAGGGTGTTGGTATAGAGTTTCATGGTATCCAAAAGGCTCTTTTGAAGGTCTTCATAGGTAGTCATCTCTGAATCATATTCTGAGTAAGATAACTGTCCCAGTCTGTTCAGAAGAGCGCTCTTCTCAAGATGTTCCTTGGAATCTTTTACATCTGTCTGATATTGCTCGTAAGAGTTCTTGACTGAGATGTAATTATTAAATGCATCTGTAACTGCCTGCCTGAGCTCTTCAGCAGCTGCTTCCTTATCTTTATAGGCGCTTACATAATCAAGTACATCCTGATACAGGATATTAGGATCATCATCTATGTATCTTGTTCCATCTATAGATCCTTTAAGCCATAATCTCGGTATTTTGATAAACCAGCAGATCCTTTTCTTTCCCTTCCAGTAACTATCTATTTTTTCAAGAAAAGTCTTGTAGTCCTTTTTAAATCCTACTTTGCTGACTTCCTGTCCTGACATTGCCATATCCACATATGATGAAATAAGTTTCATATCTCCACCATAGTGGTTCTTCATCAGATCATAGTTGGTCTGAAGCTGTACTCTTGCTCTGACTTCCTCGATACAAGCCTCATAATAGGTCTGATCATGTTCTAATGCGTAATCTATAAGTGCTTCAAGATTGTCTCTTGTGAGCTCTGATTCTATGTAAGGTGACTCAAATGTATATCCTGTAGTCACATCCATACCGATCTTTTTGGATAGCTTCTGCAGATCTGCTTCCAGGGTTCTTCTATCGGAAGCAATGGTAGTATTAACCGCCTTGAGCTTGCTGTTCATGGTATCGATATCACTCTGAGTGGCCTGTCCGACCTTGAGCTTGGCAGTGTTGCGCTTGACTGCTTCTTCAAGGTTGTCCGCTCTTTCCTGATTGAAATCAAGCATCTTCTGCAAAGTAACGATCTCAACATAGAGAGTATTGATCTCATTGCATATCGTTAACTTCACATCTCCTACATTGTGCTCGGCAATGTCTATGTCGTATTGAAGAGACATAGGTTTGAACTGAAATTCTGATGCCTGTTCAAGAGTCAGCTTTTCAGGAAATTTAAGACTTAACAGCGGTGACCATCTAAAGGTTGTAAGACTCTTTTCTTTTAGCTTTAATCCTTTGACTGCACTTTCATACTTGGCCTTTTTGGACTCAACAGCATCAAGGGCTGAATCATATTTACTACTGGTCCTGATAGCCAGTGTCTTACAGGTATCCAGAGTCAACACCTGGTCCTGCGCATAGACTACAGAGCCCTTTGGCAGGTCCGTAACGGAAAAAGAGCAGGTGGCAATTGTAATGCCCAACAACACTATTAAGTTGTTCTTCAACAATCTTATTTTCATATTTTTCTTCCGCCGTAAACCTTAGTGTCAAAGCCCAAAACATCTTATATTTATATACGATTTCATTCCGCAGGAGATACATAGTAAAAAGCAAAATATTCAGCCTTTCCCGGACATACAAAGGAATAGACCAGATCTCCTCTTCTAAAGGAATAAATATATACCACGTAGGTATTATCAAAATTCTCTACATCAATAACATCTGTAAAAAGTTCTGTAGTAGTAACATCTACTCTGCCATTTAATACATTGGTTGTTTCACATAGTTTATTTATGCAAACAACTTCAGGAAAAATAACTGCTGAATTGCCTTCATATATTGGATTCCCAAATACTCCCTTAAGATCTGTTATGGTATCTATAACAGTATTGCCATAGCAAAAATAGTCCTGAAGCACGTATACAGATTCGATTTTGATATCATCATCAAGGGAATCTGAATCACTTTTGCCATAATAGACTCCATCAATCTGTTTCATAAATACTGCTATGTCATCATCCATCTGATACAGGATCTGAGTTCCTTTATAGCATTCAGCTGCCTGCTGGACAGTCTTGCCCAGAAGCTCACTGTATACTATGGAATCACTGGAGAATCCACCTACATAGATTTCATTTTCTCCATTGTCATAGAGCACGCCTCTTCCATTTTTGTAGCCCATTTCAAAATCGCCTATATAATCATAGGTTCCGTCTTCTCTAAACAATGTGCCTTCGCCATGGAATAGATTTTCATGGAATTGTCCTGAATACTTGATATTGCCGCTAGGATAATTTAAATATCCCTGTCCTTCATACTTGTTATTTTCAAAGGAACCGGTGTAGACAATTGTTCCGTTCTCGTCATAGAGTGTTCCTTCACCGGTAACATAGCCTTTGGCAACCTGGCCCTCATAGGCAACGTAACCATCTTTGGCTGTGATTCTGACTTTGTCATCTACCAGTCGCAGACGGATAGAATCATAGCTGTAGGTCTTGATACCGCCATTAGAGCCAAACTGCTTGAAGATAGAAGTCTCTGAAGCTATGTAATATATACTCAGAACACCGACAACTATGATCATCGCATGGACCAGGCGCCTGCTGATCATCCATCCAAAAATAGTCACATAGTCGTTCTTGTTTCGTGGCTTGAAATTGAGCATGCTGTAGAAAAAGTCACGAATCTTGGCTATGATCTTGGTTCTGATGAAGTTCCAGTTAGTAAGAAGCTTTAACTTGGAAACAAGCCCTGCCCATCTTGATTTAATTGTTTGAACTAATACTGTTAATAAGTTCTGCACTAAGGATTGTCCCTTCTACATCATTTATTACATGTGTAAAGCTCCAAAGGTTGCATCACTGGCAACCCCTTCATTGAGGTATTTCTCACTTTCAAACAGATACCACCTTGAAAGTTCATCCTCCGGAGCGATTTTTAACAGATCTGAGAAAAGATTTCTTGCAAAATAGAATTCTTTCTTTTCATACATTTCAAGCGCTTCACTAAATTGTCTAAGAGTATGTATCTTGTCATGACGTTCGCTCTTGCTACAGGCATCCATTACTTCATAGAGCTTCATCTTGTCGCCATAGCCGTTGCATCTGATATAGCCGATGTATCTTACAGCTCTGTTTTCATACTCTCTGATCTTGATATATTCAGTGATAACAAGACCAAGATGAAGTCTTCCAAACAGCTCTCCGTAACTTACAAGCTCTTTTGATCTGTCATTATTGAGGTAGGTCAGTGAGAGACCATCATTTCCAACTATTCCAAACTCGAATGAATCATAGAATATAAAGGCTGAATTGAATGGGCCTCCATGCATATTAGAGTCATGGATTATCTCTGCCGCATAATCTACACTGCCTTTTTCTGTCACCATAAAGAGCATCTGAAGTCTGGTAAGATCAGTTGAATTGCCCACCAATATGCAGTCATTACTCTTTTGTCTTGCATCCAAAGCACAGGTGATTGCCAAAAGGTTATCCCTGCTCTGGTTCGGTGACAGGTATATGGTGAGGAGACTTCCTTCAAGCATTGTGTACTCACCATTTTTAACATCCATAATGGATTCTTTACCAAGTGCATATTCTATGTTTTTAGGCGAGAATCTAAAGTAAGCTTCAAAGATCTTAAATCTCTTATAATTGATCGTATCTACTCTCTTGCCTATTTCTGAAAGAGAATCCCACATATTCTTAAGATCAACACCAAGAGTAAGTGGTCTATCCGGAAGTCTTCTTCCAAGAGCACATTCTCTGAGTGCATCTTCAAGATTCTTGAGATCTCTGGTATTAACAAAGTAAATAGCTACCAGGATAACGCTACTGATGGCAAAAATAATAATGAACAGGATCACATATCTTAAATTGCTCTTATTTATTCCTGTTCCGGTAAATGAATCATCAAGGATCCCGACAATAGCATAATCTGCGATGAAATCATTATCTGCAACTCCAACAGCCAGTGCATCCGCTCCTGCGAGCATCAGATCTGCCGTATCAAACATTGATGTACTGTTGTAAAGAGTATCCAGAATACCGGAAACAGAATTGCCAAACAGATAAACAAGGCTCTCCTTATTCCTTCCACTTGCACTGGTAACTACCATTCCATCTGAAAGTCTTACAATAAGCACATCGTAGAATATTGAAGAATTGCCATTCCTATTAACAAAATCTGCCAAAGCCTTCTGGGAACTGGTGTAATTCTCACTGTCATAATACCCCTGTGCGCCATAGTCAATATAGCTTGTAAGACCTGCATCCTGTGCAAGTGACTGCATGGATACGATGCCATATCGCACGCGCTCAGTCTTTCTGGCTACCTCGTACTGTCCAGCGACATAATAGATCGATACTCCGATCAGGATCATCAGGATAGCTTCAAACAATATAAGGGTATACATAGTCCTGTTGGATGTGACGAGCACGTTGTAAACAAGTCTTACGATAATGAGCCATATCAGCAATGCACAGAGCCAAAATATAAAATAGGTCTTGTACATGGTAAATTCATAAACTGCTGAGAGTTTCATTGCAGATACAGCGGTTGAAATCCTTTCATCCTGTGCAAAATCAGAAAGCGGTTCATCCTCATCTGTTCTGATAGACAAAGAGCCGTTGCTATAAACAGCGGATACAAAAAATCTTCCGGGATCCGCATTTCTTGCCATAACTGTTTCTGTAGCGATAGGATCTTCTGTTTTTTCTGAAGGTTTGACCAGTTTATCCAGACCAAAGGCAACAACCTTTAGCTGATTTCCATCTGATGAGATCGTTGTTGTAAATATTCCACTTCCCTCTACTGAGATGGATGAGAGCATATCATCATCAAGATGATATTCATTGGTAATACGAAGCAGATTTAAGTTCTTATCAAATTCAGCTATGCAATATTCATAATGCGATCCTTCATTGTATTTATCTTTATCAGAAGCTCTGCTGTAGGCCACATATAGATTGCCATCATAAACACTCATTGCAAGGATCTTGTCCTGATTTATATCTTTAGAATTGTGGATATCTTTGACCTTGCCTTTAGTGGTCAATCTGTAAAGCAATCCATGATCTTCAAGATTCTCGCAGAAATAAATGCCTTCGCTGGTGACCATAGCTCTTGTATAAGATGTATATTCTGTATCATGTACATTTCTAGCCATGACAAATGAAAAGATTATGGCTGATACAGCTATACTCACTATATAAATGATAGGTAATAACCTTTTTCTAATATTCATGCTCTGCCTCATTGAAAATCAATCTATCAGCGACTCTGTTCCTATAGTTTTAAAGTTATTGAACAATATCCTAAACCAGGATCCGTTACCTAAAATAAAACTTGAGAGAAGAAGGCTCAGTGCAACTAACCCCAAGATCACACATACCCAGAACAAAACTCCAAATATGTAGTTTGAGTAGAGACTAAACCATAATCTGATCCTTCCAAACAGGGTTATCTTCTTGTCTCCTACTGCAGCTATCGTTATATCTCTGTATAATTCTGAAAAACGTGCATAACTTCTGTTAGCTGACTTTTTTTGTAATAATATGTAGCTGTTGGCTTTCTGAGAAGATTTGGATTCCAGCAGCACCATTATTATCCTTGCACATTCGACTACACAGTCTTTTTCAGTTATGTTCAGATCAAATCCTGAGAGGTCTACTGCATAGCTCATAAAAATGTTGTTATCTGATGTCAGATTGAGCTGGTTCTGAGTAAGCAACAGATACAGTAGCTGATATGGAAGCATCAGCTGCATACAGGCAATAATGGTATTGATACATATATCCTCACATACTTTCAGGCTGTAGAGATCGCCAGCATAAAAATCAAAAAGGCTTCTTTCCCTGCGATAGGGAAAAACAAGCACGTGGACACCGTTACAGGCAAAGCTGTCCACGAGAGTGGAATTCTCTACAAGACTCATACGTCTAAAGGCTTCAAGAACATTTTTGATACATTCATGATCCTTGACTACGAGAACTGTATACAGACTGTCCCCTGATGAAGCGAGGTCTTTACATATATAACAGTCATTAGCATCACCGATCAGCTTGGTACTAATAACTTCCAATTTCATTTTGGAAGACTCAAAAACCATCGATACTCCTTCAACTTAGTTATTTCATCTTTAATTCCGGTATATCCAGAGATAATCCATCAAGAGGTGTTCCGCTCTCAGAAGCAGCTTCCAACTGATCCTGAGTAGTAGCTTCCTGTTCCTTCTTAACGATTGCATATGCATAAGTGCAGATAACAGGCATATCTGTGCAATAGATCCTGATCTCATATACACCTTCCTTGGTAGGTGAAGTGTATATACCATCTGCAGTTATCTCGCCGCTGCCTGGAGCAGTAAGTTCATAGGTGATACTGCAGTTCTTCATGTTATTGAACCTGACACCAAAGAAATGATTGGTCTTAGGTCCCATTACAATGGTAGGTGTCTCTGCTGTGATAGACTTGTCGTAGTAGTACTCAACTGCATCTGCCTCTTCTCCGGATGCAAACTTGATGGCAACCCATCTATAGGTAAGTACCAGATACTCTACATCTCTGAGAAGCCTTGCTGCCACAACGAAGCTGCCCTTGTCATTTAGAACTCTTACTGCTGTCTCAGCATCTACAGACTGGCCGGACTCTTTAGAAAACAGTTCCGGATTGCCATAGATCGTATTTTTAGCATTAGCTCCAAGAGCTTTGTCATTGGATATATATTCATATCCAATGGACACGTAGATATTTCCTTTTCCAAGGCCATGAGCTATCTCTCCTGAATATCTGATATCTCCGGCTTTTGCATTTTTGCCAAGAGGAATCTCCAAGACCCCTGTTGCAAAATTCCTGCTAAAATCAGAGGAAGATGAGACGTGTTCCTTGTCACAGGCTACTATCCTCTCCTCAGTATTTTTTTCTCTTATATCAACATCCTTGACAAAATATTCAAGATATCTGCTCTTTAACAGTTCCTGTGATGGAGCTGATATATATTTCTTGATACCGATCTCTGAAATCTTATCAATAATGTATGTTCCTTCTGATCTCACAAGACTGATGTCTGCAAGCTTGATCATGTCTCCAGCCTCTACGCTTCTCATCTCGAGATTCATGATGGCTGTAGCCCTGTTGACCAGCTCCATAGGAGTTGCATCTGTCAGTTTTAACTTGATTGAGAAACTGCTGGCTGCTGAAATTGCTTTATCAGCTTCAAACGCAGATAATGATCCGCTCTTTAAGATGATCTCAGAATCAATTGCACTGGTTTTATCCAGATTGACCCAATACTCCTTGATGTATGTCTCACCCTCCCTGAGCTTGAGGTCATCAACATCAATATCCAGAGTCTTTTCACCCTGAGGTGTTGTGAATACAGGAAGCTCCAGTGTACCCTTGCAGGATAAAGTACAAGGCTCACTTGAAATCTTTTTTATCTCAAGGGTTATCTTAAAATTCCTGCCTTTGCAGGCTGTATTAGGAACTATGATATTTCCTACATAGTTCTCACTTGTGAACAGATTCTCTGTAGCAAGAAATTCTGTCTCAAGGTCATAGCCCTCTTCATAATCCTGACTGTCTATAAGCAGTAGTTCATAACCTTCTTTTATACGATTGTTTTCATATTCCTGCTCACCATTCTTGTGGCTGACAGAATATACAGGATGCACTTCAGTTTCCTTATACTTGATGATAAGGCTGGCTGCAGAGGTCTTGAGATTGTCATAGCCTTCAATAGCTGATAGTTTTAAAACCACAGAACTATCCACTACGATCTCTCTACCTGTTCCATCGATAGCTACACCGCTCTCAACAAGAATTGACAGATCGTCCAGACTAAATACGCCAAGTCCACAGACAATACCTGATCCGTACATCAGACTGTTCATAAATCTAGATTTGTTGACGCTATAATTCTGTTCTGCCAGAAAATCTGCACTGGCCAGTTCTTTTCCCTTGTAATAACGGTTTTTTTCAAATGGATACAGTTTATTATTGCCCATTGATTCCATCCTCTCTCATATGATCATCTATTAGTTTCCATATAACAGGTCTCGTAAGATACTTGTGTGGCCTGTCTTTTTATATTCTTCATCTATTGCATGACACAGGTCTTCGTGAGTGATCTCGCTATTTCTTGAAGCCGCCCTGTATGCTGCTGCAACAGCAGCTGATTTGATACTGCTGCCCGGAATATCAGCACATCTGGCATATACTTCAAACTTAACATCAGAAGCTAACGGTGCTTTCTTTGGAAATACTTTTTTCCAAAGGGCAAGTCGTTCCTGCTCGTCAGGTGCCAGGAGGCTTATCATAAAAGTGATTCTCCTCTTAAAGGCACTGTCAAAATTCTGCATGACGTTGGTGGCCAGGATTGATATTCCGTCATACTCTTCCATCTTCTGCAGAAGAAAAGCTGTCTCTGAATTGGAGTATTTGTCACCAGCTGTAGACACTTCAGTCCTTTTGGCAAAAAGGGCATCTGCTTCATCAAAAAACAAAACCACATTGGATCCTCTTGCCGCTTCAAATACTGCTCCCAGGTTTTTCTCACTTTCTCCCACATACTTACTGCTGATCTGCGAAAGATCGATCCTGTAGATGTCAAGTCCTAGTTCATTGGCAAGCACATTGGCAGTCATGGTCTTTCCAGTACCGGGTGGCCCATATAGAGCTATCACAAGCCCTCTTCCGTATGGAAGCTTTTCATTAAAACCATATTTTTCAAGTACTGTATTTTTATATCTGACTCTGTCTATCACATTTCTCAAGTTCTTTTCAGATTCTTCAGAAAGTGTCAGGTCTTCAAAAGTAAACCGGCTTTCAAGTCTTGTGGCCAGGCCGTCAAAAGAAACGGTACATGAATTTCTGATATTTTTCTCAAGAGTCTCTTTTGATATTTCATCTGTTTCTATCAGGCAGCTATCGAGTACTTTACTTACCTGTCCGGGACTCAGCCTGTACTTTGAGGCAATCTCTTCAAGGGAAATACCCTCTGAAAAGTAAGCTTCTTTTTCCTTTATGAAATATCTGAAAAGGTCTATCACATTTTCCTCGGATACTTCCGTAAATTCTGTCAGCATTACCCGCTTAGAAGTCATGTTGTCAGGAGGAGTTTGCTTTCCTCCCATGAGTACCAATGGAAAAGTCTTTTCAAGTGACATGAGCATCAGATCTGTTGACCGGTATATGTTATGATCTGTAATATCCTCATTATTGCAATCGATATAGTAGATATAGTTTTCCAGAAGGCATTTCTGCTTAATGCGTTTTATTATCTTTTTTCTATCAACTTCCTTGAATGATAGATAGTCGGAAAGACTTACTGTTATCAGTCCTTTTTTTAATTGACAGGCTATCTTTCCGGCTGCAAATTTCTTGCCATATCCGGCATTGCCCTTAAGATAAATGATCCCGTTTTCATTTCTATCCACCATAGCCTTGACTATGGACCATATTCTGTCTATCTCTTGTCTGTGACATATGATATCTGCGTCCTGGAGCAAAAGATCTTCATAGGTCTGGCACCTGCAACAGGTTCCAATCCTGCCCATAGGGATCTCACTGCCTGAAGCAAAGCTTTCTATTGCATTTTCAAGTCGCATAGGAGTAGTAATGGACAATTTATCTATCTCCCTTTCGGGTTCTAAATAAATCTCATTTAATAAACTGCTGTCAGACAAAAGTTCAGCAGTATCGATTTCTCCAGGGAAAATAAAACCTGCCAGAAAAACGATGTCTCTATAAGTCAATCTGCCAGAGCGTTCCGACGAGCTTATCGTTTTAGCGATCAATTCCTCCACTGACTGGTAGAAGTCTTTACAGACATAGAAAATAAGCGCAAAAAAACCAATCCTCGACAATCCTAAATAAGCATAAGAACTGTTAAGGCTATCAAAATGTTCAATAAGCGAATCAACATTTTTCCGGGAGTCCAGCTCCCCTCTGGCAAAGGATAATAAGTCTACCGCAAAACTTCGCCATTCATCAGTTATTTGGTCCAATCACTTTTCCCTCGTATACGATAATGATATATACATTTTACCATAATTTCGTATTAGTGGGATATAGTAAAAAACAAAAAAGCGTATACCTTTGAACGGTATACGCCTTCATTTTATACTTATTTTATGCCTTTTAACGTAAATATTATTCCCATGGGTCGTCAATGTTTTTATTAAAATTTAATTTTTTTATTTCTTTAAATTTGCCAACTATCACATCAGTGAGTTTGAAATCTTCCTGCTGCATCTGTGGAACGATCAGGATCACTGCTCCAAAGATCAAACTGATGATAGCTATTATTATGAGCCAGTTCCTTATTCCAGCCAGCTTGCCACTGGAAGAAATATATCCTGTAGTCCTGATGATATGAGCATTGGTATAATTCTCGATAGTTCCTGAATCTCCAATGTCTGATGCTCCTGCAGCATACAGATTAGGCTTGATGATGATGGTATAATCTGAAGCATGACTCAGCTCATAGGATACATCTCCATCCTCATCTACAAGACTTGAATCGATAAGTTCAAGTTCTCCTTTATCAGCATCATAGTAATAGAGATATCCATAGTATCCGGCATTGACACTATCAACATTCATAGTAAGTCTTGCTGTAAAGCCAAATTCTCCATTATGCACTACATTAAAATCATAATGCGGATAAGAATCCGCTATCTGATTTATAAGTGAAGACGGTATATTACGGGATCCACGAGTTACTCTAAGATCAATATCATTATCTGATATTGTCTTAATGCTTTCTCCGTTAATAGTCCATCTGTAGTCATCTCCCATCTTGAGCTGAACATCAACATTTTTGGACTGAAGTGTTGATATAAATTCAGTCGGTACTGTGCTTGTACCTCTCATATCAACAGAAATGAACGATCCTTCTGAAGCAGTATTCACTTCTGATGTAATAGCAGTCCAGCTGCTGGTAAGCTCTTCTCCGATATGTACGTTACCGGTAGCATCGTATATATACGGATCTCTCTTGATCTCAATCTGTGACAGATCCAATCTGCCGGAACTTGAACTTGATCCGGATCCTGTAGATGATGATCCTGTGGAAGACTTGGATCCATTACCTGAGGACTTATTACCTGAACTGCTGGTTGAACTTCCAGGTCCTCCTGCTATTCCATTAGGAGTCGCTGCAAGAGAGGATTTTGAGCTGCTATTCTTGGCAGATGTAGAGTTTTTAGCTCCGCTACCATTTTTTTCTTTCTTATATACTTTGCCAAGATTGCCTACCTTATCCATTGCCACAGCATAATATACATAATTGGTGGTGCTGTCTGCAGATATTGTAAACTCACCACTTTCTGATTCATAACCGCCCTTGACTGTATCAGCATCAGGCATAGATGACGGTGCACTGGACTGTGCATACTGCAACAGATAATATTTGCTGACTCCGCTCAGCTTGTCCTCTGCCACCACCTTGATATGCGCAGTATTGCCATCAGCCACTATAGCTACGCTCTTGACGGTAGGTCCTTCAGTATCATGTATTATGCCTTTTGTGGTGATATATTTTATATTACCTGCAGCATCAGTTATTCTTGCACAGACAAAGCTTGCAGCATTGTCTGATATCTTTGGTCTTGCATTGTCATTGTAACTGATCCACTTGCCCTTGGCAGTGCTCTCAATGTCAGAAATATCAGACAAGAGCTTAGACGAAATATAGTACTCCACTGTAACTACACCTGACAGAGCATCTTCAGAAGATATCCTGATGGTATGCCTGTCACGGGTTGTAAATGCAACATCTTTTGATGTATTGATATCTGAAGAAGAATAATCAGATACATATACAGTTCCCTTTGGTGCGGTCCTGTCAATATTGGCAGTTGCAGCAACAGGTGGAGATACTATAACTCCCGTGGAATTATTCTTTAGATATAGTGTGGCACCAATAGCTGTTCCTTCACCTGTTATGGTGTATTTATCAGCATAAGTTCCATCTTTGGTCGTGCACAGTTTATAGCCTGGAACAGTTACTACAACATCGCCGTTGTACCAGTCTTTTTTGGTACTGCTGCCATTGTACAAGACCTTGACATCATCAGCAGAAGCAACTATTGAGAATTTGATCGTAGAAGTTCCTGCAAGGTTGCCTGTTCCTGTCACAGTGACTGTCGGCGGAGTGGATGCAGTTTTATCTGCAATAGCCGTGTTATTGGCATAAGTGCAGGTATAATCTGTCATATAAGTAAATGCTGTAGAGCCGTATTTTATAAGGACATAAGGCTCTACCGCAGAACCTGTATAAGCAAATTCATCAGTATCAGTTTCGGATGTTGATGTGGCTCTTAGAGAAACTGTACATTCACTGATATTCCTTGCACTTATATTGGCATAGTCAGTATAGACATAGTCACAGTATCCTGTTTTGCCCTTAAAGGTAATAGTAACCTCATATACTCCTGCATCCGTGATTGTAGGGATCGTGGTGCTCTCTGTGCCATCATCTACTTTATAGAGAATACTCTGCACCTGAGTTGTATTATAGGTTGGAGTGGCTGTTACTACATTGTGTGCCGCTCCATCATAGGTGCCATCATATAAGCTGACAGTAGGTGTATCAACTTCAGCTCCAATTGAAAAAGTCACATCTGCTGTTCCTGTATAATTTCCCTGACCTGTCACAGATACTGTGGGAGCATTGGTATCAGAGGATGACGCTATATCAGTATTATTGGAATATACCGGAGCAACATAATCTGTGCCCTGTGTCAAAATATAAGTAGAACCATCTATCTCGTCAGTGACAGTCACAGTAGGTGTGACTGCATTGCCATTGTCGTAAGCAAAATGCTGACTACTGGTAGCATCTGCCGGTGTCAGAGATATCATAGATGACGTAATAGTCTTGGGAGTGATAGTAGCTTCTACTTCTACATAACCAGCAACAATATTGCCGGAGGTATTAGTGTAAGTATAATTTACTCTAACAGTATAAGTTCCTGCCTGACTTCCGGTCGGAACAGTCGGATAAGTAGTGGACTGTGAAGCCGTTCCTGTTACAGTGATAGTTGTAATACTTGCAGCACTTGAATCAAAATCTCCAATTGTAACAAGATCGTGGGCTACTCCATCATAAGTTCCTGAATATGCAGAAACAGGTATACTGATAACACGTCCAGTAGAAGATACTACTTTTATGATGGTATATTTTGAAAAGCTTCCGGTTGTAAAGGAAGCAGTGTCACCTTCAACCTGTGCTCCAACTTCATCAACATTTCCGCTATCTTCGTTAAAATGGAATACCTTCAGCTCAGAATCTTCCTCTTCAGATACCTGGCTTGCCATTGACAGCTGCGAGAATGACACGCTTACATCTCCATAACTTGTGTCAGGCTCAATTTCATTGCCATCACTGTCATATATAGTAATATCAATAGTGATAAGGTCTTCTATCTCCTTACCTTCCTCAATACGATCTGATATCTGTCCTTCGATAGACTCGATCTCACTTCTTCCGTCAACTGCATAAGCTTCCATATAGGCGCCTTCAGGGAACACACCTTCAGGAGCTGTGACCGTGATCACAATTCCATCAACAGTAGCAGTTGCATCAAAAGGATAGAGTATCTCTTGTTCCTCTTCCTCCGCATAGATAGTAACTCTTATGGAAGGAAGGGTAATATTTTCAGAGAGGTCATATTCTGACATATCAGGAACGTAGGTATAATGATCACCTGCATTCTCACTATATGCAAGGAACTGATTGTGAGAGCTTCTGCTCTCATCAAGTATCCAAGTTATATCATCAAGAGTTATCCGTGTACCCTCAGACAGTTCTTCTATATCTTCTGCCGCATATACTTTTGAGAGCTTAGTGGTTGTCCTTATACTGTTCCATGCACCGTCAAGGCCGCCTTCTTCCTGAGGTTCTGTGTTGCCATCTCCGTTCTCAGTTGCAGGCGCCGGAGTCTCTAAATCTGTAGCATTCTGTTCCTCAACCACAGTGTCTGCAGCCGGTGTTGTCACATCTGCATCAGTGTGATTAACGGTATCCGATGAACTATGCTCATCTTCTACCATACTCTCTGATCCGCTTCCTGATGTGGATGCATCCTCGTTGGTATCATCCTCTTGAGAATCAGTACTTGCAGAATTACTGTAGTCTGATGCACTTGTAGCATCTGCAGCTGCACTACTTGCCTCGGAGCTTGAAGTACTTGCATCTGAAGCTGAAGTACCGGCCTCACTTGCGCCGCTGCTTGCACTGGATGAAGCATCGCTTGCAGCATCCTTTTTCTTATAGGACATAAAGGTCACATTCAGGGACGAAGGAAATATAATATCAGATTCAGATGCCCCAACTTCCAGAGACTGATAGGCAACAGACTCCGGCAGAGTATCAAAATCTGTAATAAACATATCCTCATATGGATCATCTGCCTCTACTATAAAGGTCGCCACACTTGTAGTAGTGCTTACCAGTGCAACAGCCATAAATGAAGCAAATGCTTTTTTGGCACCTTTGTTTAGCTTGCTAAATCTGTTCATCAAACTCCTCCAGTCTGGTTATCTGGTACTGGTAACTAGTTCCACATATTCTTCAGGGAAGTCTTCTTTATCTATTTCCTCAAGATCCAAAAATTCTGTTGAGCAGTATCCTACTACATTGTCAGCTGTAACAACCTTGCACCACTCTTCACCTTTTTCAAGAACATATCCCTTTGATCTGGGATTCAGCTTTTGTAATACTGTTGAATTGATGGAAGGTTCCTCTCTGACTCTCAGGATAGCTGATGTATTGTTGGTAGTATAAGAGTAATACGCTATCTCCTCGTCAGTTTCTGTTTCCACTACTTCTTCAGATGATACTTCCTCTGTAGAAACAGTCTCCTCAACTACTATCTCTTCAGAAGTCTCTGCCGAAGCCTCAGAAGTTGCCTCTATTGCCTTGGTCACTTCCTCTATCTCAACTTTTACAGCCTCATACTGCGTAGTAGCTGCTATATTTCCGACTACGCTTTCAGATTGCTGTGCTTCTATTACTTCATCCACATATTTTCTGTTAAAAACAGACAGATCCCTGCTCAGAAATGCAAAAGCAAAGAATGCAACAAGTACGTAAAAAATGATCATAAAAATCATATATTGTGAATTCTTTTTCATTAGTCTACCTCACTCACTGTTTTGAAGTCTCTGCCGGAAGCTGGATATAAACACCCATTCCTTTGCCTTCGCTACTACGTGCATAGATATTACCACCGTAATAATCCACTATTGCCTTTGCCTGAGTTAGACCAAGTCCATTCCCACTGATGCGGTTACTTCCCTGGAAATTAAGTTCAAATATATGTTTTGTTTCATTTTCTGACAGGCCGTTTCCACTGTCCTTTAGTACTATAAATATATCGTCATTAATTGTTGAAATGGTAATAACAAGAGCGCCTTCTTTTTTCATGTACTTGATAGAATTGTCTATGATATTCCTGAACATGATCTTGATGCGTCTTGCACTAGCTTTTACCATAAGTGTCTCATCTGTTGCCACCACATTTATAGACAAGCCCACCTGGCGGGCAGCTTCCTTTAATTCTTCAGAAGCTTCTCGTGCTATTGATATGATATCAACAATGCGGTTTTCCTCTCCATCCACCGCCGGTGGCAAAAGAGATGATAATACATCTTCATTATTACTTTCAAAAAATACCTTTTCTTCGCTGAGATTTTTTTCTTTTTCAAGAGCATTTTTCAGCTCTTCGTTTTTTACCTTTTCATCCTGAAGGCACAGTTCCAATTCTTCCTTTTCCTTAGTCAAGGTCGCTAACTTGGAATCAAAATCTCTGACAGTCTGAGCATTTTCTGCACGAAGTATCCCTATCTCTTGTCTAAGCTCATCAAGTCCCTCCGGCGCAGACTTTACCTGCACTGACACATAGGCAAAAAGTATAAGTGAAATACTGTGAAGCACAAAAAGTACTACGATCAGATATAGATCAAAATTAAAAAATCCAAATATGACCAGTACATACAAAATACATGATGTTACAAGTAAAATTTTTTGATCTCTGCTAAATTTCCCCTCTTTTTCCATTAACGTTGATCTCCTTATGTCATTTTAGTTTTTTAATATTTTTTGTTATACGTTTGCTGCTTCTACTGCTTTTTCTATTTCTTTTTCTGCTTCTTTAGGCTTTTGTTTTTTTAATTCTTTGATTGCTTCATTTATCTTTTTCAAATTGCTATTTAATAACCGCTTCCTCTGCTTATGTCTCTCAATCTCTTTCTGTGCGAGATTATCCTTTTCCTTCTGATAATTATTCTTTTTATCTTCCTCATATTTCAGAAGTCTGTCATAACTGAAGGTTCCTTTTTGGATAAATGCTGCTATCAGAGTCTTTTTAAGTTTATCAATCTGTTCGGTCTTAGACTTGAAAAAGTCTTCTCCGCCATATTTACTTATGTACGCTTCACAGACTTCTTTATCTTTATATCTATCATCTTTAAGCATCAGAAGTCTTTCCTCATATTTTTCACCACTCTTTTTGAACAGAGAATGCTGGTAGGACAATATATCCATAGGAGTGACGATGTCTATGAGTTTACCATCAGTTTTTTTATTCACCGCACTGCCCCTGACTGTCTTTAATACTGTTTTCAGCCATGCAGTATAATCATTTCCACCTTGGTTCACAGTTTCCTTGAACTCGCTGACTCTTCCGGATCTGAGGAGCTCCAGATCTTTGACTTTCTTTAGATTTTCATCATGTATGAGCTTTTTCTCATGATCAAGTATCATGCGCGGAGTGGCTATTGTTTTGTCCATATTGTAGGCATACTTTTCAAGTGCGCCGCCTGCTTTGAGCTCACCCAGATATAGATCTTTTAATTTCTGTCTCCTTGTAGCTTCATCAAGCTGGCTGTATTCTTCACTATCCCTAAACTGCATAAGAGCCTGTATCCTGTCAAAACGGTTGGTGACTTTGGAATCATCAAGCCCTTTCAGTTTTCTAGTGCTCCAGGATAGGCGTGTCATGTCTTTTAATTTACTCGTGGCATACATATACATCTGATCCAGAGTTATTTCCTGGCGCAGTTTGCCTTTATTTTTCTCAGCCATATCCTTGGAATAATGTGAGAAATCAAGTCCTCTTTCCTTTTGGTAGAACTTTAGCATTTCTTCATCAGAAGGGTTCTTTTCCTGAAAAGCCTTTAGTTTTTTCAAAAGCAGATGATGATTATCAGAAAACATGAACTCTTTTGAAAAAGCCCTTTTCTTGACTTCATCTTTTAGTATGGCAATAATTTCTTCATTATCTGCAATATACTTGCCTTCAACAGCAGCCTGTAAAAAGTCCATGGCCTTTTCATCTACATCTTTTGATGAAGTATGAAATCTATCTAATTTGCCACTGAAATAATCGGCTTTAAGGATTTTGATCTGTTCCTTTCTCTGCTCTTCATCCGGTAATTCTTTTATATATTCATATATTCCATAAAGAGAGCTTCTTCGATATGAATGTATGCCTTCATTTTTCATATCATGATTTTTAGCTGCAAGCTTTCTCTGGTCGTCCTCATATTTTATAAGAGTCTCAATATCAACATTCTCTCTTATAAGATCAAGAGGATCTTTTTTCTCTTCTTTATAATAGGAGCTGAGACTTTTTATCAGATCACCAACAGTATTCTTACCATCAAACAGTTTACGTTCTTCCTCTTTTACTTTGCCTTTCTCGTATTTAATAATATCGGCAGCTGTAGCAAATCTGTAGCTCTCACTCTCTACGTCAGATAATTTGAATCCATTCGTTCCAAAAAAATTACTCCTGATGATTTCCATCATCATTTCCTGTACAACATCAGTCTCATTTTCATATTTCTTACGACTATCTGCTAACATTTTATAAATTTCATAAGCATTTTTAGTTGCCTTGTCTCTGCTAAGTTCAGCAACCTCTATGTCAATAATCTTATTTACATCCACAAGGCCATTTATAATAGATTCCTGGAAATAAAATTTACCTCCATTTTTTTTGTAATATTCAGCAAAATCCTTATTAGGAAGATTCATCTTATCTTCTGTGATACCAAGCTCTTCAAGCTTTTTCACATACTGCTCTACCCTCTTACTTTCATTGTAAGATTCCTCATCTATACGCTTTCTTTCTGCCTTTAAGATTTCCTCGTCTGTGAACAGCTCACTATCTTCTTCTTTCGCCACAGGTTTGGCGATTGTGTAGTAAAATGAAGCAAAATCAGGACTTGGTTCCTCAAATTTTTTGATGCCTTTTTCGGTAAGATACTCAAAAAGTTTTAATAAGAGCTCTTTATCACCCTTACTGGCATCCGTCATTCTCTTTTTCTCAAAAGCTATCAAAGCCTCTCTGGTAGCCAGTCTCTTTTTGGCTTCTTTATCTGCCTCAGCTTCAAAAGCCTTGTCCAGACCATCTGTGCCTATCGTCTCTTTATAGAATTTAAAAGCTTCGGCATTCAGTTCTCCTTCATTCTTTTCCTCTGCCCAGCTTTTTAGTTTATCTATATTATTATCATGAAACGATACCTTATCAGTGAGCACCTTTTCTTTTCTCTTGAATTCATCAGTATCCTTGACATATTCTATTTCTTTATCCACGATCTTAATCTGATCTTGTGTCTCTGTTTTGTCTTTTTCAAGAGTCTCTAAATTCTTGCCTTCCTTGTTATATGCCGCAACTTTCCCTTGATCCTGTTCATTCTCAGATTTGAGTTCACTGTCTATCGATACAGTTGCATCAAGGTCAAAATCTGAGCTGATATTAACTTCTTCCACTTCTTTGTTGTCCAGTGGCTTTTCTGCAGCAGGTGCTTTGAGTTCTTTATTTTGTTCTTCTACAACTTTTTCTTTTGGTTCTTCCTTGACCTCTACTATTTCTTTTGGTTCTTCCTTAACTTCCGGGTTTTCTACAGCATGAATAGCCCCCTTATTATCTAAGGGAGCTACATCATGATTCTCATCATAATTTAGGAATGCCTCTTCATCTATTGAGGATCTGGCATCTTCAAATTGATCATCATCTAATTTGTTATCGTCTACTGCTTTAGATTCAACATCTTTAGGCACATTTATTCCCCTTCAAGGCTACTGCTATCAAAGATCTGTTTTACATCATCCATGTCCATAGTTCCATCCTCAATACTAAGGACAAGATTGATATTGCTGTCGGCAATAGTTATTGCATTGCCCATAGCTATCTGTATCTGCTCATACAGAGCATCATCTTTCATATTGATAGGAAGCGCCTGAACGTATTTGTATACAATGCTCTCGTTATCTCCATCAATAGCAAAGCAGCCAAATGGGAGATAATAATTGATAAAGGTTAGCGCCTCATATAACAGTGGAAGCTTGTCCTTGTCTACTTCTTCTGTCAGTATGATCAGGCAGGTGTAGTACTGGACCGCATCTTCATCTGACATTATAGGATTGAAGAAAAACTCACCAAATGCTTCATCATTGTTGCTTCCCAACTCATCAAAAAGGATTGCCAGTTCTCCATCCTCTATACCGCTTTCTTCCTTATCTTTAAAAAGAGCAGGTATCATTTCTTCTGTGAGTTCATCACAAGCTTTTTTTAATAATTTTTCCCTCTGTTGTTTGATCTTATTTCTATCCATGGCTATCCTCCACTTTATTTACCTATGATTTTTCTAGATAAAGCTGATCTTGTAGGTTGATCTTTTTCGTTTGGTTTTGTTGCCTTCTTGATCTTCAATCCATAGGATTTGATCAGATCTATGTATGGTTGCTTACCTGCAGCATCAAGAGTGTTATCATTTATCTTCTTAAGTACATAATCTGCATAATCGTTTCCTACATGAGTAATAGCTGAATGAACAGAAGTGCAATTATTTTGGCTTGCAACCTTTTCACGAAGCTTTCTCTTTAATTTATACTCATCAGGGCGTTTTACTTTAAATTTTGCTACAAGCTCTTTATACTGCTCATCTATCTTGAAATATTTATCAAAGATCCACTTGGCAAGATTATTCTCCATCACAGCTTCTATTACAGTTGTAACGGTTGCGTAAACTGCACTGATAGCTGAAAGTGGGAATGCCACTCCGGTAAATATTGCTGTAGCCACTCCTAATCCTGCGTTTACGGTGCCCATGGCAAGCTTTTTAGCTTTGTAACCGATAACCTTTCTATTAAGGCTCAATAAAGCTGTATCTTTTTCAATCTCTTCTTTGCCTTCTTTAGTCTTGTCAGTACCGCTTTCATGCATACGTGTGATCTTATTGGCTATTGCTTTATGAGCACTAGTAGATTTTGTACTTCTATAAGTCAGCAATCCTGCTGAAACTGCTTTAGATGCCAGATTTGCAACTCCAACTACCGGAGCCACCTGTGTCATAAAATCCTTGTTGAGGAAGCCCATCATCTTCCAGCCTTCAGGAATTTTACCATGGAGCTTTTTGACAGCTGTACCTATGTCATTTGTTGCCTTAAGTATACCTTGTGTGCTTTTGGCAAATGAAAGAATCATATCATATACAGCAGTGATAACTTCTGGTTTATCTATATCCTTGAAGTTTTTCTTTAGAGTCAAGAGATAGTCAACAGTTGATATAACTCCAAGAGGCGCTGTTATTACGGAAGATGCGACCTTTCTTCCAAGTTTGACCTCTGGATCTTCAAATATTGAAAGATCAAGTGTTCCATTATCCGCTTCTGTAAGTTTGAACTCTTCAGCTGCATCAAAGAGGATCTTAATATAATCTCTCTTAGTCTTTAACTCACCAAGCTCACCTTTTGTACCTTTCAATGCATCAGAAACAGGCGTATTTTTCTTGGTTTTAACAGACTTATAATCTGCTGACAGAGCTTTCACATTGCCTTGGTGCTCAAGGAAATTTTCTTGCAGGATCTCCTGATTAGCCTGAGCTCCCATCTGACTCATAGCCTGATCAAGTTTATCCCAATATATATAATCTCCGGTAAATCTCTTTGAAAACTTCCACTTGGTAGCAACCATCTTATCTTTAAAATTACTCAGAGATGGAACATATCTCTGCTGAGAGTAGATCATGTCGTTGCCTCGCTCATCTGGCTTGGTACGAGATCTCGTCTCTATCATGTAATAAATAAAGAGTCTCTCTCTCTTGGAGAGAGATAACAGGTTAAAAATAAACTCAGATCTGTTCTTTTTAACCTTGCTTCTGAAGGCACCTACCATACCTCCATTGTTATAATTTCTAAGGAGCCATCTGTCTATTTCAGCAATTTTAGCTGCCTGTGCGTGTGTCACACCCTTATCAAGCTCTTCATTTCTCTTCTCAAGCTCAGTTTTTTCTTCGAATTCTCCATCCTTATTTTTCATCTTATGGAGAGTCTTACTGCACTTAAGCCTGAAACTAAGTTCTCCTTGTAATCTGCTTCTTTCTTTTATAAGCTCCTTAATTTCTTTTGGTACGCTTTTATGATCAGCTTTTTCATAATCATCAAAATATACCTTATGTGAATTAAAGAGAGATAGTTTTCTGTTTAGTTTTTCCTCCGGGGTCTCAAAAGGATTCTCTGCCAGTTCTTTACAGAACTTGAGATAATTCTCATAGAGGTTAATAAGCGGTTTTTTGGCTGCTTTGGCTCTTGTAACTTCTTCCGCAGTCGGATTCTTAATAACTATATTATTGTCCTGAGCATTGGCATTTGGATCTATGATCTTGGTAAGAGAATTGACAATATCCTGTGCAGCATTGTATCTGTCATTTTTGCGGGAATGAGTGCTTATATATCCACTGGCAGCTTCATACAGTCTCAGTATGGCAGTTACCATCTTGTCGTAATCATCTGCATTGTATTCTTTAGTTGTATCTTCGATGCCTCGCAGATACTCATCCAATTCCATTGAAGCTTCTTTAAACTCAGCAAATGTATTGGTATTGATCTTGTCACCGTCTTCTGCTATTTTTTTGCATTTATTCTTGAGTGAATTAAGCTCCTGCTCGCCAACCCTATTCAGCAGATTTTTCATCTGCTCCTTCGGCTTTAATTCATTAAGCATTACATTGGCAACATTATTGACATTGACCTGATCCTGCTGTGCAATATTCTGAGGAATCTGATTGACCTGATTCAGTTCTTTTTCCTTATGCTCGCTTCCTGATTCAGAATTTAAAACTTTTTTAATCTGCTTCTGCACTCCGGGAAGCTGATCAAAACTTTTGTTAAGATCCTGTTGTTTTTCAATCTCATTTTGCTCTTCATTAAAAGTGCCAAAGGATTTTTTGAATTTCTCGAGTGATTTTTTGTCTTCATTACTAAACATGGCAAAAACCTCCTATTTCACGCAGACATCAACCAAGATTAAGCACTGCATCAATATTGTCGTTATTGCCAACTACAAGATCATACCCTCTCCTATCTATGTAAATGGCAAGTCCTTCACAGTTATATTCCTCCACCAACGGTATTGATATAGATATAAGTTTAATATTCAGTCTTTTTGCAACAGCCTCCACTTCATCAAATAAGTCCTTGTATACCTTTTCTTTCTCAGATATGGCTGCAGATGCATATACCCACTTCACATGCAGAAAAGGTCTTTGGACAGATGATACATCCTTTTTGATATAGTAAATCATTACGCCGGCTGGAATATTGCCATCCTCTGTATCCATGATACTGCCCAGGATATGAGCCTGATTTATTATGGCTTTCTTCCATATACGGCTATCTGCCAGGTGCATGAACTTTTTGACATCTTCTTTATATATCTCAGTAACCATGTGTACGTTATCTCCTATTATGAGTATACTCTATTGCGATAACAATTGCACTAGCCGTTTTCTAAACAAATGTCTTATGATTACTTATATTTATATACGAATAAACATAATTAAAGGGACTCTTTCAATTTATTAATTTTGTATAAAAATTCACTGCTTCACTTAGACTGTCATTAGTAACAGCTCTGATAGCAAGCATTTTATAGGCATTATCAAAATCTTCTCTTGTAAGTAACTCAGAGGCTCTATCAGTGCCTGCTGCCTTCTCCATTTCTGTTTCCAGTAAAAAGAGGTTCTTGTAGTATTCTTTTTCTTCACTACTTAACGTGTAAGTACTGTTCTGCTCATCCAATACAGTCTCTGCATCTTCAGTGGCTTCATAAGCAGGATAGAGGATAACTGCCATCGCAAGTGCGGCATCCAATTCGCCATTGTCCTCATAATACTCATCCATCCATTTCATAGCGTTATTTATATAATCCTGATAGTATTCTGATTCATATATATCAGATATAGGACTGAATAAAACTGTGAATGCTCCGTAATCACAAAGGACTTCATAGCTTTTTTGAGCATATCCTGCATTAAAAAACTTAGGGACATTAAAACTATTAGAGTCAGCCGCCTCTGCGACATATGAAGGTGCATTTTCTCTCATGGCTTTTTCGAAGCTATCTGAAAATTCAAATCCATACCTTGCTTTAAATCTCAAACCACGGACTGCCTTTCTTGTATCTGCGCTGACAGCTACAGAGGCATCTACCATAGTCTCAAGTATTCCTTCTCTAATATCGTGAAGTCCTCCATGATAGTCCACAAGCTCTTTAGTTTTTACATCATAATAAATTGCGTTAATTGTAAAATCTCTCTGAAACGAGTCGAAAATAAAATTATCTGAATAAATCTCATCCGGATCAAAATCAGGCACACCTTTAAGGCCATAGTACTCCGCAGGAATATTGACACAGGTGGCCACATCTATTATCTCATCCGGATAATGTACAAAAGCAAAAGAAGCTCCCGACGGAATGTCATGAAATGTTACATTATCAAAAATAGTCTCTATGGCATCATTAGGCGCATTGGTGGTAATATCAAAATCCATGGTCTCTGTGCCCATGACAAGATCCCTGATAGCACCTCCGATAAAATATGCATCATACCCTGCATCTATTATCTTTTGTGCAGCATCCAGTGCATTGGGCGAAAAATTCTCCTCTTTAATTCCATGAAGAGATGCCGGAATCCTTAGCTCTGCCCAGCCATTTTCCTGAACCTGCTCGTAGTTGGCATCAATAAGCTCATTTATCTGCCTATTGTCAAAAAAACTAGGGCTTACATGTGCCTTGATACTAACAAAAGCTGTCACACCGACTAGAATAATCAGTGCAATCCCACTAATACTCAAAAAGATCTTCCTGGTTTTAGAATCCATTTTTCCCTCTCATATTCAAAAAAGTTTTTAAGTATTGCCATTATAATTGAGCATCAACATTGTAATATCATCAAATTGATCAACGCCTTTTGTATATTCTTCTAAATCATTGTAGATTGACTCTACAGTAGATTTTGCATCAGTATTACCAACACTGTTCAGCATGTTTAAAAATCTTTCGAGGCCATACTGTTTATCTTCTACATTTACAGCCTCCGGTACACCATCTGTGTATAGGCAGATCGAATCTCCAGATTCAAGATCCATCTCATACTGGGAATATTCAATATTTTCAAATACACCAAGTACTATGTTATGTTCATCATGTATTAGCTCATATTGCCCGTCTTTCTTTTTAATGATCGGATACTCATGACCCGCATTGGCACAGACCAAATGCCCTGTTCTAACATTCAATATACCAAGCCATACAGTTACAAACATTGACTCTTCATTTCTTGCTGACAGTTCATTGTTGGTAAAGTTAAATATCTCACTTGGACTTCCACCAACCTTGGATATATTACCCAGCATCATCCTTGATACAACCATGAACATTGCTGCTGGTATGCCCTTACCTGACACATCTGCTATCATAAGTACCAGATGATCCTCATCCTTGAAGAAATAATCATAGAAGTCACCACCTATTTCCTTGGCAGGAGTCATGATCCCATAGATATCTATTTCTTTTCTATCCGGAAATGCAGGATATCCTACTGGCAGCAAAGCTGTTTGAAGATTCTTGGATATTTCCAGTTCAGTTTTTAGATGCGATTCCTGTGCCGTATACTCGGTAAGCTCAGTAATATGTTTTTTTAATGACTCCGCCATCTCATTAAAGCTCTTGGCAACATCACCAATCTCATCATCATTGTAGACCTTGGCTCGATAGTCGAGATTACCTTCTGATATAACCTGAATGTCCTCTTTTAGAGCAACAATTGGTCCAATCAGACGCTTTGCACGTTTGCGGATCATTTTTTTAATAAATATACTAAGGATCAATAAACCAACAACATACATTACACCAATTACTAATCCTATGATTAAAACTATTGTTGCATCTACACTCCAATTCTCTCGATCCACGAACGCCACATATTCAAAATCGAAATCTGTCAGGGGACTATACAAATATAAAGAGCCATCCTCATCAACATATTCTCCAATCTGAAAATTCATGATTTCTTCAACTGTCTCTGGCGGTAAAAAATCCATATCATAGATATTATCGGGGTGCTCATATTCTTCATTGGCTATAGCATTACCGGAACTATCCAAAAGAAATGCGAAACTACCTTCTTCCATATGAATATCAACGATGGTTTTATAGATGTCATCAACATTCATATCCAGGGCCACTACACCTGCAAGTTCATCTTTTTCATTATAGAAAGGCTTGGCACAGGTAAGCATTTTGGCTTTGCTATAATCGTCATAATAAACATCTGTATATATCAGATGCCCTGCTTCTTTGGCTTTTGAATACCATTGAGATTCAAAATAATTGTAGTATTCATCTGACGTCCCGTTCTCCCGAAGGACTCTGTTCCTGTTATATTCGATGGCAAATCCGCTCTCTGTACCAAGATACATTCGCGTGATCATTTCTTCACCGCTGTCGTAAACAGGACGCCATATATCTACTACATTGCCAAGAAGAGTCATCTCATTATATACATCGCTTTTAACAACTGACTCATCAGCATAGTAACGTATTAGCTGATTACGCTCCCAATAATCTTCATCAGGAGCATTCGGAACAATCTTTCCGTAGTTATTTGGATTGTTATACAATTCATCTATATAGACCTCGAATGAATCTATATATTTAGCATAAAGATCAAAGTACAGATCCGCCATCTCAATCTTATCTTCTACGGTTCCATGAAGTCGTTCCATAACTTCATACGAGGTATATATGATATTGAAGATATTAGTGAGAAGAAAGCATATAATAGCCAGCAAAGCTGAAACTATAGTAAAACAGGCTGTCACCAAGGTAATATTGTGTTCCAATCGTTTTAAAATCGGCTTTCTCCCACTTTTTTTCTTCAATTATCCACCCTCCAATTATTTCTTGTTTTCTATCTGAGTATTATACTTTTTAGGGACATAGATCTGCTGCTTAAAGAGCACTCCGGATTGACCTTTATACTCATCCTTAACATCAAGAGATACACCCTTGACATGAAGCATATTAGTTTTATCTTTGAACAAAGCGTGCTCCTCAGCTTCTATAGTGTTTTGAAGTTGACCATCTTTATCATACTCAGCACCATATGTATCACATGTCTTTTCAATCTCTTTAGCCTTTTTGGAATCAAATCTCTCTAGCCATGTCATTACGATAGATGGCGTTCCATGTGCATTAGCAAAAAAGTTTTCTGAATCCCAATAGCCGTCTCTAACCACGTCACTTTCTTCAGTTTTCGCAGCTTCAACAAGATCCCCTATTATTAGTCTGCCATCTTGAGTTGTTCCCTTGATGATCACAAAATGACCAGGATTTTCTGCCGAACCACATAAAAGAGCTATAGGTGTATTTGGCCTTTGTTTAAATAGATCTTCAACTTTGGCATAGATTGTCTTAAAAACATTCTCCTTGAATTTTGCTATGTTAGCTCCTTCATTTGGATTACCTTTTTCATTTTTTAAAACAAACTTATAAGCGTCTCCTATCTGGGCAAAGTTAATCATATTTACACATACATTGTCAGCGTAATCCAAAAATCTATCTGCTATCTCATAGATACTACCTTCTGCCTCATCATTCTCAATAGCTTTATAATTTTCAATAACTTCAGGATAGCCCGCATCATAGTTCTTTTTATTTCTATCTAATTTGTCTTTGACTAATGGATTAATATTCTTAGTATGATTTAGACGGAAATCATTCTGATCTACGAAAATATTTTTACCATCAACATGATTGAGTTTTTCTTTTTCTTTTAATTTTGCTTTATTTGATTTAGCGTGCTCACTTGCCTCTTCATTTTTATATAAATCCTTATTGTCAGCAATAAACTTATTGAGCATATAAGCTGCGCACGTTGCATAACAACTCTTACTGTATACCTGTATCTCCTTTGTATTTTCTCCAGAAATTTTTTGTTTTACCTTAGGTTTATCCTCAAATACATCTCTTGTTTTTGCAGTCTTAATAGCAGAGTGTGACTCAATCTCCTTGATATAACTCACCTGACTCCATGACCAAAGAATGTTTGTCAAACGTTTAGCTAGAGATGTAGCCGGTTTTAATCCTCCATCATCATACAATTCTTTATACTCGTTCTTGTTAGCAAATTCTTTTATCCTATTTTCGATAACTTCTGGTGAGTCAATATCATCAAGATCCTTGAGTATTTCATTGTAGTATTGCTTTTCAAGTTTACTCAATCGTATATTTGTTTGTTCACCTAAAGTTGCCACCAACTCTTTGTATAGTTTTTTTCTCCACTCTGTATCAGGCAAGTACGAAACATATCTCCAGTAAAGATTGTTTTTCAAGTCGAACTTATCATTCAGCATAAATAAGTTCCTTTTAAAAACAATATCTGAATAATTACCATCTTCTTTTTTAGCGATATCCTTACTTATAAAGCTAAGTTTACTTTTAGCATCCATGCATAGAGGTACAAAGGTACTATCATTTATCAATAGACCCTTATCTTTTTTCAAATCAAGCGTCTCATTAATTACTACTTCCTCTTCTACGTAATTGCCATTATAAAAGGCTTCCACATCATCTATCATGGATTTTTCTTTTTCTTTGTTTGTTTGCCTTTCTAATAGCTTTGTTTCCAGTTCAGCAATTTTATTCTCTATTTTTTCCTTAGTATCTTTCGTAATTTTAGAACGCTTTTCCTGCTTTTTCTTCTCTTCCTCCTGCTTTAGCTCTTCTTTCGCTTTTTCTTCCTGGATACGCTGTTGTTCTTCCTTTTCTTTCTGGATGCGCTTTTGCTCTTCCTCTTTTTCTTTCTGGATGCGCTGTTCCTCTTCCTCTTTTTCTTTTTGGATGCGCTGTTTCTCTTCTTCCTCCTTTTCTTTCTGAATGCGCAGTTCTTCCTCCTCTTTTGCTTTCTGAAGAAGTTCTTCTTCTGCCTTTGCTTTTTCTTCCTGAAGCTTATTCTCCTCTGCCTCAGCCTTTTCTTCCTGAAGATTTTTTTCTTCTACTTTTTTCTCAGCGTTCTCTTCCTGCTTATTCTGCACATCATTTACTTCATCTTTCTGCAGGTCATTTTCTTCTTGATTGTTCAGTTCTAATTCTTCTTCTAACTTGTATTCCAGATCATCCTGAACTTCAGAGAAAAATTCATTATTTACTACTATTTTATCTACAATTTCTTTTTGTATATTTTCTTTAGCCTGATTATCTAGTTTTACTCCATGCTTTTTAGCTTGCTGGTTAATAGTTTTAGCTATTAATTCACTGATATTATCAATATTATATCTTCGAGTTGCAGTATCAGGTGCCTCCTTAGATTTAGAACTAAGCATATCTGAAAGATCACCTGAATCAAAAATATCCTCTGCTTCTTTGGATTTTGGACGATTTAATCTTCGTTCTTCTGCCCTGGCTTTCTTTTCAGCTTCTTGAGCATTCTTTTCAATTACCTTGTTATATGCTTCTATAGCTTTCGCATTTTGTTCCTTATCTTTATTAATAGTTTTGAAAATATTATCTACAAAGTCATGAGCGTCCTCTTGTACCTTCTTGGCTTCAGCCTGTTCTACCAATTCATCCACTGATGGAACATCTTCTAACAGCGGAGCAAAATTCTCATCCTGTTCTTTATCTAACGATTCTGCATACTCTGATAATTTTTTCACCCTATCTGCACGACGTTTTCTCTGTTCTGCTTCAAGAGCATTAACAGTTTTCGGGTTTGAATACAATTTTTTCTCTTGCTTTATCGCTTTAAGTGTTTTTGAGTCCAGACCAAATTTCTCAATATTTTCATAATATCTGTCTATGTTTAATTGTTTTTTTGAACGCATATATACAGCCTCAGGATTTGGCGCTGCCAAATGTAAGCTTAATAAAATCTTAAGCCTTGTTTTGAATCCTGCTGAACAATTTTTAAATAAACCATCTTCAACATCCAGCTGTTCAATCAAATTACCTTCCAACTCATCATTGAGGCCAGATTTGTTTTTAGAACCTGTAACAAGATAACAATCTACTATATTAGCTAAAAGTTTAGTTTCATTATCAGTCATTGACAGGCGTGGTTTTTTATTCACTCTTTGAGCTATGTCTATGCGCTCATTAAGCTTCTTTTTTAAATTAAAAAATACAGACATTGTCAACTTTTCTGATTCTGACAGTAAACTTGGATCTACAAACAAAAGCTTTCTATCTAATGCAAGATGCATATCCTCAAGATTCTTGGCTGTTATCATACGCTTAAATTCTTTAAGCATATCCCTTCTTGAAATAAGAATATCGAGAGTATCAAGGCTCTTGTTCTTTAATTTCATCTGCCTCTTTATAACAGTATCAATCATCTTGTTATTAAGAGCTGTTCTTTTTTCTGCAACTGCCTTATACTGATCTGCAATACGAGCAATCTTTTCATCTTCCTCTTCAAACAATTTCTCGAGGTCATAGTCTTCAATATAATGTTCTTTCTCTTTATTTTTCTCGCGTTCCTTTCTTCTTTCAATAGCTTCTTGTGTATTTGCTTTTTCCTTCTGTTCTTTTGATTCAAATAAATCCGGGTTGGCAGCTTTAAAATCACTTAATACATCTTTATATCCTTGTATTAGTCCAGCAAGCCTAGCCCTAAATTCAGGTGAATAAGAATTAAAAGCACCATCAGATAAATCCTTTTGCAGCATTTTTATTCTTTCTCCAGCAGTCACCATATCTCCACCCATTGAATCAAGAATTATCTTTAATGCCGCCTGATCATAATCAGTAATAGTAGAATCTACCAATTCAAAGCCTTTTAAGTATTTATCCATACCCTTGCTAACGCTTAAGAAAAATTTCTTTTGAATCTTTGCCGCATTTTGCAAAAGTGAGTCATGGACATTACCAAGTACCAATTGATTTGATAAATGCATATCCTCTAACAATAGAAGCTTTGAAAATACATCAATATGCACTTTAGTCTGAATATTGTCAGGGTGAGCTGAGTCATTCTCTTGCTTTCCGGTCGCTTTTATGCTTTGATCCATACGGGCATTCTGATAATACTTACCAATAAGTCGTTCATTATTGTCAATATAATTGACTCCAGTCAATTCGAAAGCCTTTTTCATAAGTGCAGTAATCTCACTATTGGCTTTCTTCTTGCTTATACCCGACCAATTTTCGTTGGCTAGATCTTTCATGTCTATTCCAAACTTGTTGTAATATAAAATCTTTAATTTGAACCTAGTATCATTATTGATTTTCTCGCTAGGCTCCATCAATTTTTCAAGTTCCTTCTTATAATTTTCGAGTTGGTCTTCATCATTCTCTGGATTTGCAAGCTTTTTAGCCATGTCTATGAGAATAGATGCATCATAGTCAAGGCCATTATTATTGCTAAGATTTCCTTTTGAACCATATATTTCATCATATGATCTGCACATGATATACAGGTTGTTTAGATATTCCTTCTTAGCCTCAATTTCTTTATCTGTAAGATATTTATCATCAACAAATAATATCTTTTTATCAACTTTCTTCTCAAGGGCAAGCTTTAATATGCTCATGTTGTCAAAGCGGATATCGTTGTATATCGTATAATTGAAATCTTTATTGATAGATGGCTGTCCTAAGCTGAGAAGTCGATTAACTTCATCCTTTAAATTCTCTGGAATAGCAGTCTTTTCCTTATATTCCTGTTCTTTTAATCTTCTTTCTTCCTCAACCTTGGCATCAGCACGATCATTGAAGAAGTGCACAGGAAGATTGGTGAGCATAAAGAGTTTCTGTACTATTCCTTCTATTTCCTGAGTTGTAAAATGATCTTTTACCTCTATTTTTTTAGTTTTTTCATTGAAGACATTTCGCAATCTACCTGATATGTTTTTATCGCACATCAAAAGAAGTCTTAATCGTGTGCCTTGATTAAGATTGTCTAACTCACCATTTAAAAGTTTGTTCTTTAGTGTCTCTGTTGCCTCAGCTCTTTTAGCTGCATCAGTGATTTTGCAAAGCTTTCTTGCCTCAAAACGGATGCGCACCTCATTAGGAGCGTCATCCTCAAAAGACATTTGCTTTATTTTTAAAGCGTCTGCAGCAAATGCAATATTATTAATTGCTGAAATATAGTTATCTCTCGCTGCTATCTCCTCTGGTTTTAGTAATTCATTTTTGACATACAAAAGCTTAGTATCAAACTTGGCAAGATCATCATTTTTAGCCAGAATATTACGTAAATCTGTAGCAAAATAATTCTCACCCTGACCAAAGCTAAGCATCCAGTCAACATCCTTTTCAAGTTCAGGATTGCCTGAATCAATAAAATCGTCTAACAGATTCATTTCCTGATGCTCAACGGCCATACTATCAATGATCTTCTTGTGTTTTTGCTCTTGCTCATTAAGATTCTTTTTTATCTTCTCGTTAGTTATTTCCTGCTGGACTTCTTTAAGCTGCTTTGCTTCCTCATCCTCTTCATATTTGCCTGCAGAATAATCACGAAGCTTATCCATAAAGAGCTTTAAGCTATCCTTATAGGCTCCATTATCAGCACTGTCTAGTCCATACTGCTTGACAAGATTATTGTAGGCATTGGTAGTATGTTCCTTATGCATGGCGTAATAAGTCCTGACAACGTTTTCGAGTTCTCCTTCTTTAACAATGCCATATTTATTTTTTTGAAACAGTTTCACTGCATTTCTCAGATCCGGATGCTTTCCAAATATCTCATCTTTTAATAACTGGTCTATAGTGATTCCCATATCTACCTTTTTGACCAGTTCGCCCAGTTTAAATTCAAAAAGGAAATTCTCTACTATCTGGAATTCCTTCTGATACATGAGCTGCATGCTTTTAAATAAATCCCGGGTTTCAAGAGGCATTTTTGCTTCAAGAGCCTCTTCAAGAGTCATTCTGACTGAATTTGCATCTTTGATATCTTTTACATCAATCTGATAGTTTAGGAGTTTTTGGATACTATCATACTTTTTCCTAAGTTCCATGATAGACGCAATCTTGTCCCTAAATCCTTTTGCCCCTTCAATGGCTTTTTCAAGCTCTGTTTTATTTCCAAACACGTTAACAAATAGTGTTTTGAAATCAGAAGACAGGTTTAGTATCTGATCGCTAACAGATTTGACTAATTCTTTTTCATCTACTTCCTTATATTCGCTCAAATCTCTATCCAAAGACAGTTTATTTCTGCTACTTCTGGTATTTAAACTACCCAGTAATGGAGCATAGTGACCAATCTCTTTATATACTTCTTCATCTGATTTAGTAGCAAAGTCAAAGCCCTTAAGCTTTAGGTCAGCAATACATAATCCTCCTGAAGTGGACGTTAACCAATTCCATAGCTTATCTATTTGTTTTCCTGTCAAAGGCTTATTAAGACTCTTTTCCTTGGCAGCGATAAGTTTTTTAATAAGGAAACTATTAAATTTATCCGGATCGTTATCAACATCTTGGTCTGAAATTTCGCCTAAACTTCTTAAGAGATTGGCAGTCTGCGAGTTGTCAACATATCCTTCTTTTCTATATTTTTCAATAATATCCTGACCTTCAGGAGACAGTTCAGAACCTGAATAAATATTGCCCATGGCGTTTATAAAGCCATTAGCTCTTCCGAGAAGGTCAATGACTTGTCTCTTTTTCTGTTCAATCTGAGTCTGAATACTCTTCCTGATGTTTTCATTTCTATGAACTTTCATGGCAATATCTGCGGAGCCTTCCGGTATATCACTGCCACTAACTAATTTCTCAAGGTATTTTATCTGATGATTAAGGCTGTCAACAGAAGCAGCCACTTTTTTGGAGTCTTCGATCATCGGGTCAAGCATAGCCTTGTTATCATTATATTTCTCAGCATGAGATAACTGCATATTAGTGACTGCCTCGCCAATACCCAGTTCATCCACTTTGTCAGCTTCATATTGCTCTGCTTTTTGGAACAGATCTCCATAAAAAGACTCTACATGATTTTTATACTCATCAGTGTACGGCTTTATATTATAGTATACAGATTCATTTATATTGCTGACTATAGTTTCCGCCAGATGTCCCACAGTTTTATTTTTTGAAGACAGATTATGGAATGATGTATTAAGCAGATCATCACCAGGTCTTACCTGAACTCCCTGACGGTTTTTGGCCAATATAAATTTGCCATTTTCATTAAAACTCACGCCGTTCTTTGTAAGGCATGTCCTAAGATCAGCATCCAGCGCCATAAAAAGTTCTCTTGCTATTTGAACATGTTTTTCAAATTCCTGACCTTCGTTACCTGCTTTAAATGTAACAGAATAACGATGGACAGCTTCAAGCCTATCCCTTAACTGCTTATTTTCAAACATTCTCTGAGGCATGGCATCCGGTCCAAATGCCTTCGTATTCAGGTTATCCATGCATATGAGGCTATCTTCAAAAGCGTTCTTGAGTAAACTATTCTGAAGATCTTCATTTTCTGTATCAAACTGTTTGTAATAATCTTTTACAGCCTGTACTGATTCAGGGGTAAACTTTTGAAAATTCAAATCAAGGTCAAAAGGATTGGTTGAGGCATTATCGATTTCTTTCTGCGCTTTTGCATTCATCTGCAGAGTAGGAGCAAGACCATCAATTATATCTTTGTTTTTCCTATAGAACTCATTATTCTTAAGGCCCGCTGCACACTGTTCCTTAAGTGATTTAACATGAGCCCAGTTATGAAGACCTACCATCATTGAATAGGTCTTGTAATTAACATCTTTCTTAGAGATTTTAAAACCATAATCCTTTAATCCATTGATTCCACAGGTTTCATCCCATTTTTTTACCATCTTACCGGCATCTTTTTTGATACGGTTTTTAAAGGTCTTATCAAATGATCTGATTTCAACCTTCTCATTTACAGGTTTAAATATTGATTTTTCTATATCTGTTTCAGTTTCATCTATTACTTCAAAGCCGCTACGATTGGACTGGTACTTCTTGATGAACTCTCTCTGATTTTTAGCCTGCTGAGTCATAAACTCAGCATCCGGAGCAACTTGAGGTTTTAACTTTTGCTTTTGTTCCGAATCAGCGAGCTTTAGCTTTGCTTTTTCTTCAGAATTAGTGTTGATAGTCTGGGTCTTCTTTTGTGTTGTTTTTAACATTTCATCATAATTCATAATCGTTTATCTCCTTACAAGAAATCAAAAAACGCCTATTAACATTTTATACGATATAGCGCTAATTATGGGTTTTAATATTATAAAAAATTTCTGATGTTTATATAAATTTTTAAGACCCTATATATTTAGCTATTCTCGACACTATCATTGAATTGTACGATTCTTGACATAAATATCCATTACCTTAAAATTATTATATATCAAATATTATAGTGCTGTATTTTGTTAATATTTCAATTACTTCAAGCAAAAAATATTTTATGAAGGGGATGCCATGAAAAAGAGAAATGTGATAATTATTTCCTGTATAGTTGTTATTTTAGTGATAGCTGGCTGTTTATATTTTGCACTAAACCAAAAAACAGGTGGAAATGAATATTCAGAAGCCGAGCTTACAGAAAAACTTGAAGCAATTGTAAAACCATATTATGACAGTATGGCCGAGGTATCCACGACTGGTGATGGCTATGGAAGATTTTACACAGATCATAAATACGATCATGCCAAAATGGTCGGTGAAAAGTCAGGTGAAATGGGTGATACAATAAATTCTGCAATCGAAACAGGTCTGCTTGACAGCACCAGCGATGGAGATACAGTAGGTTTTGGAGCTGTTGATAAAAAGATCTTACTTGGAGCTTCTTTAAGTCATGACATGGGAATGTGTGGGCAAGGCTATGCTCTTACCGAAGAGAAAGATGAATCGGGTGAAACTGTTCGTGATGAAAACGGTAATGTTGTCTATGCAATGACTGAAGACGGGTTGTATCAGATGCATAAGATCACTTTTGATTCTTTCGCTGAGATCAGAACCAGTCATTCTCTTAACTCAGGTCTCATCATACTGATAAACAGAGAAAAATATAAGGCTATAGGTTATAGTGATCAGGATGTAGATGAAATGGCCATCGCCTGCATGGCTCACTCCAAAAGTAATTCAGGTGTAAAAAATCTTAACAGCTATTCTAACTGGGTTGTATGCTTTGATAGAATGGATTCTCTTGTAGCTGCCTACAATGCTGACAATACGGATGCTACTATTTCTTTTGACAGAAAGCCTTTTGAGGAAGACATAGATAAACTTAGTTGTGTTGCTTCTGAGACTCTGGCACTTAGAGTAGCTGACGTAAGCCGTGACTCTGGTCCAGACGCAGAAGTACAGTCAGGAGAGCATGTACACGTTGACAGAGATACAGTAGATGATAAAGGCGGAAGTATTGAAGCTGAAGTCGAAAATGCCAAGGTGTATAGTATTGAGACTGGCGATGTAATGACTGATACTAAGAATAAGCAGGTGCATATCGGCGAGCAGAATATAACTGATAACCATACTGTGATAACTAATGATGAAATCACACATATCATCACGGTCAATGAACTATGTTCCGGCCCAAAGTGTACACAACAGGCCATTGAAGATCATCTTGGCGAGTTTTACAGTGCACGAGAGGGCAGTTTTGTATTTGAGGTTGAATTTACTGATTCTGAAGGGGATGATGTAGCTTTCTTCCAGGAGTCCTATGACGATTTCAGAATAGAGATGGCTCAGACTTATACAAATGTAAGTATCAGATATCCTTGGGATGAGTAAGATGTGGGATGACCTGTGATACTGGAATCATTTTTTCTATAAAGGAATGTATCATGAAATATACGAGGAAAAAGAAAAACGGGAAAGTTGTAACGTACACTTATGAAAGCCTTGATATTTCTGACAGGAGTAGCGCAGCTGCTTTTCTGCTTAAGCTATCTAAAGCTCCTGGCTTTGCTGCTAAATATATTGCTCTGAAAGACCTTAAGCATAAAGGCGATGAAGGTCGGAAGAATCTTGAATTCATAGTTCCGTTTGACGAGGCACGTATACTGGATATATCCGGCGACATGGCGTTTGACAGGATGTATCTGGCAGGAAGGCTGAATCCTGAAGATGGGGATGGCGGCAAGATACCGGATGGAAATTCTCAGAGCAAGGCTTTGAATAATGTGAAAATAGGAATAGGTATCAATCTTCTTAACAATGAAGTTGATATTTCTATTCCTATTGATTATGAAAATATAATTGATGAGGTAGTGAAGTACTTAGCTAAGAGGATTTGAGTCTGCAGCTTTTATTAGTCTACGCAAGCAGCCCATCTATTGAAATTATTCTTTCGGATAGGCTTCTAAGACCTGGGTAATGGCTGGGACTACTATCTTTTTTCTTGAAGCGTAGGAGTCCAGTACATACCACTGGCCAGTGTATGTTGCTGTATCGCCAAAGGCTGCCTGAAGGACTTCGTTTGCTGTTTCATCGGACGGAATGATATAGGTAAAAGACACATCATCATGAAGGGCATTGACTTGTAAAAAAGCCATATCCATGCCGCTCTGGGCTAACGCATCCGGGAATATGTCGATCATACGTTGTGCCAGTTCTGCTGCAACCTCCTCATCATAAGCATTAACATTACATATTGAATAAGTAATACCTCCACTCTCATACTCTTTATAGTCATTAAAGAATATCTCTAAGTCAGTCATTCCTTCATAGGAAAGAGATGCCTGAAACATTCCTTCAAAGAAGGTATCGACATCTGTAATCTCTGCAATCTTAGACAATTCTTCTACTGCCTGCTTATCCGCGTAGGTTGTATTTGATGATTTAAGGTTCTTGGTATCAGATAAAATTGAACCCATCATAGCTGTTGCTGTAGCTTTATCAGGAGTCACTCCGTAATTATAATAGCGGATCCAGATAATAGTGGCAGTTGAGCCCAGTGGTCTGGCATCATATATCATAAGTCCCGGAGTTGTGATCGAGCCATCAGCATGGTGATCGATAATGCTGACAATATTAGAATCTTTCAGTCCATCTGCTGACTGAGTATACTCACTATGATCCACCAGTATCATATTTAGACCTGAGGCGTCCTCCAAAAGAGCTGGTTCTTCCAATCCTGCAGCTTCAAGCACATATTTCGTCTCGTTATTGACCCTGCCAAGTACAACGGGTGTTGCATCATAACCCAATTGATTCAGAAGGTATGCATATCCTATGCAACTTCCCACTGTATCTGCATCAGGACTCTTATGCCCGGTAACATAGATGGTACCATCTATTTCTCCAAGGCCCTCCATATCACTTAGGGCTATCTTGATCCAGTTTTCTCTTTCTGCCTTGTAAGCACTATCAGAGACATACTTACCACAAAAGAAGCATATAAATCCAGCTATGATCATAATACAAACGGATATTACCAGTGTCTTCTTAGAATTATTATTCATCTCTTCTCTCCTAAGCATTACTCTTTTTACACCTGATACACAAAGAACTGTGTCTTGCCTAGAGTTATATAAGCACCTCCAGACACATGATCTATGATCTGTAAGATTGAATGCGATACAGAACTAAAAATGATCATTGTACTATCTTTTAATTGTTCTTTTGCCGCATCTCTTGCATTGGCCAGAATCGCATACATGATATAGGGAGCGTCCTTACCTATTGCCGAAAGGGTCAAAACCTCATAGCCCATTTGCGTTTTTGCTCCCAGCAACAGACCTTTGATCCTGCCCTCCTGATCTATGGCAATAAAGCTCAAATTCTGATCATAGGATTTCCGGTCATAGGAAAAGCCGTTTCTACCTGATTCATTACCTCCGTCATGTTCCCACATGACCTTATACTCAACCCATTTTCTATCATCGATAGATCCGATTGGTTTTATTTTGATTTCAGAAGTTTGGAATTTGACATCATCAATGATCAGCTCACTCAACCTAACTCCATATATCATCAGGCTTTCCTCGTCATCCGTGTAAAAGCCGCAGTTATCAAGGAGCTCCGGGATGCCGTTACTTAAATTGCCTCTTGAATGGGTGCAAGTAATAGAAGTCGCATCAAGTACCTCTGCTGCCTCTATCAAAGTAAGTACCAGTTCTGTTCCTGCGCCACGAAATCTAAAGTCTTGAGCAACAAAGAGATATTTGATATCTATAACATGATCCTCGTCTAAATCTGCTGCAAGAACACCACAAGCTGTATCAGTTTCTTCATCAATGACTCCTATCAAAATATCACTCTTGACCAATTCCGTAGGCAATGCCTTATCGAAATAGCCGATGTTAGATTTGTTTAGGAGCGTTCCTCTCATACTTTTTTACCTTTAGACTTTGAAAGTGCTTTTTTTCTGGCAATGATTCTGCCATCAATATTCAGGTTATAAAGACCCTCATCCGCAAATTTATACTTTGAGCATACCATTCCATCTCCTGTTTCATAACATTCTTCTATGATATTGTCCAAAGTATACAGTTGTCTAAGTTCCTGATCTTCCATTTTACCTTTAAAGCTAAACTTCTTTTTTTCTGCATCCCAGTTGGCGTCATCATTTGTAGCTGCGAGATTAACTATAGTCTGCTTAACAAAGTTTAATCTTTCCTCAAGAGCATCTAATTCCTCTTTATCAATAATATCTCCCAGAACCTGCTCCATATATGGTCTGTCCAATGCCATGATCTTGTTGATAAATGATTCAGGCAATCCATATATACCGTTCTTGGTAATAGGGACTATACGGTTATATCCATTAGGACCTATATCTGAACTTTTTAGTTTTCCAAAGGCCATATCATTATCAATACATCTTATCTGATCTACAACATTATTTTTGATAATGCCATGGAAATTGCCAAAATGTCTATCCGTCTGACCACATATAAAGTCAAAAACCTGCATTTCAAATATCTGTGTTATGGCCTTCATACTATACCCAGGTGTATAGACTAAAGTATCTACACCGTTTGAGTTCTCCATAAGATTTCCCTGAATGATCTTGCCATCTTTACGTATCGCAGCTGTTCGCGAATCACAGACCATATCCTGTATACCAAGAAGTGTTGCCATACGGCTGGTAGCTACATTCCTGTCTGAAAGGTTTCGACCATTACTGATCTTAGCAGACATTCCTGATCCACTTGACATACTGCGCTTTGCAATAGCATCAGCATATTCGATAAGTGCATTGGTAACTTCTTTCTCCTCTTTTTTATCAACCTTGATATTCACATTCATAACTCGATGAATGCATCCTAATACCATTTCGATAGTCTTAGAAGGAGAATATTGTTGTTGCTTACATTCAGAGATGGTGTCACGTATTACAATACCTTTTGCCTTATTATCTTTGGTCATGGAATCTACCAAAGTTGCAATAAGCTTTTCAGAAACACTGCCGGAAATTTTATATTTTTTAAAAACTCCTTCTGTAAGAACTGCATTATCCTTAGTAGGCACATAATCTTTTTCCCTAAAGAAAACTATCTGGTTTCCTTTAGCATTGCCTGCTGCCTTTTTATTTTTGTTACTGATCTTGTATATCATTGAAGCATTGGCACCAACAGTGCTATATTTTATATTTTTATCTCCATCAAGATCATAGAATACGCTTCTAACATGACGTAATGCATCCTTTATTGTCATGGGCTTTGTTCTAAGTGTCGGGTCAGAAATCATAAGTTCCCTGAATTCCAGCGTCTTTTCCCTAAAGCTCTCTCCTTCGATGCCTGTCTGTTTAGAAAGTTCTTTTAATACAGCGCAGGAATCAGGAAATTCAGCGCCATATTTTTCAACAACTGCATTAATACTGGATGTAAGCCTTTCACAGAGCATTTTTACAGATATACATACTGCATCTATTTCTTTTCTGGCTGCTGCCTCTTTTTCTTTATCTACTTTGCCTTTTTTGTCCAGGACTACAGGAGGTAAGGCATTATCATAAAAAGACTGCAATGCAGCAATATCTTTTTTGACAGCAGCCAATTCACGTTTATCTTTTAAAGGCGTCAATTCATCTGCAGTAAGCAGTGAATATACCAGCTTATCGCCATAGGTCATTTTTTCGGTCTGTCTGATAAATGCCTCTACCTGAGTCTCTGTCGCAATACTTTCGTTTAGCTTGATCTCCAATTTTTCTGTTGGAGCATTTGCATATTTCCTTGAAGCCTCATAGTAAGTTCCTGAATAGTTATCACTCACATTCTTTTTATATTTTTTTACTTTGGAAATATCGTAATCAGTGGCAATCTTTTTAAACTGCTCCGCTGCAGCTGAATCCTTGAATTCAGGATTTTTCATTTGCTTTATATGCTTGGCATCTACGCCATTGATGCGCATCATGTTTTTGCCAATGACAAATGCTTGCATGAGCTTTTTGGCAAGTGCCTTCTGCCCCTTAGTAGTAGCCTTGCTGATATCCATGGTAAGCTCGTCATCATAATGATTCTTATATTCATCATCATCGATGATATCCTTTCGGATAATGTAGTAGTTGCACACTGCTCTCAAGGAGATGAGCTTCATTTCAATAGCTTCCTTGACATCCTTATCTATGATTTTCATAAAGCCATATCTATATGCGATACTGTCAAAGGCTGCTACCTGACGGGATACTCGCTCAAGGGTTGCGGCATTGACAGCTATATCCCTGTCTGAATTTAGTGAAATTCCTTTCAAATTGATGCCAAGGATCTGATCTGCCAGCTTCATGATAGCCATTTTGGCATGGTATTCATCAGTACATGCATTGCCTTGTTCGTCTTTGCCGCCAAAAAAAGTCTTAAGAAGATCTTCATTCTGTTCATCAGACTGATAGGCAATAAAATGAGAAAGGTCGTTAAAGTCATGTTTACTGATATTAACATCCATGCTCTTGACGTAATTATTTGTCTTTTCATATATATCTTCACCATTATCCAGATTTTTATTCAGAAGATCTGCGGTCTTTATCTTGGCATAGAGCCTTGATTTCTTGTTCTTCTGCTTTGAAACACGTTGTTTACTGCTGATCCTATCAGAAAACTTTTTGCCATAGCTATAGTTCAAGGCAGTCTTAGACGGTATATTGACACTAAGCCTGTTGCTGGAAATGTCCACCTCTGAACGAGACAAAAGCTTGATCATCTGATTTTCTTTTTGCTGCTTGACACGCCTTATATCCTGCTGATTTATATGTTCAGCTTGCTGGTTAGCTTCCATTTCTTGTGAAGCATTTATTTCTACTGACTTTTTCTCAATCTGTAACTGTAAATCCTTATTTGGCATCAGACTATCTCCTTTTACTGTTAATAAAACAACGTGTGATATCAGCTTATTATTTTTTATTTAAAATCAGTGCTTTTATCGACGCTATGTCGCATATTATCATTATAAGTTATGGGCGGATTCAGTTGATAAATAAAGTATTAAAAAAGGATTAAAAATGTTGAGAAGAAGCCGTTTTCTTGGCATAAAAAGAATCGCTGGAGATTATCTCCCCAGCGATTCTTTTTAGCTTCATTTATCCCATATATTTAAATAATTCAAATCCTATCATAGTAATGTCATCAAACTGATCTGCCTTGCCCTTAAAATCTCTTACGCTGGCGTAAACATATGGCAGTGTGTTAGTGATGGACATATCCTTGACATCATTAAGAGTTTCAAGCATTTTATCGGTTCCGTACTGTTCAACTTGTTCGTTTATGGCTTCCGGAATTCCATCAGTATAGACAAATATCTTATCGCCAGGATTTAATTGCAGTTCATACTCTTTTGCCCTGGCATCAGGCATTGCTGCAAGCGGCAGGGAGTGTTTATCTTTGAAGAGTTCATATTCGCCACCGGCTCTTTTTATGACCGGATATTCGTGACCGGCATTAGCGCACTTCATGATTCCTGTTTTCAGATCAATTATTCCAATCCATGCTGTAACAAACATCTCAGCATCATTTCCTTCACACAGGACGTTATTGGCCTTGTATAAGACTTCATCAGGGGTTGCACCCGATTCTGCAAGGCTCCTGATGGCAGTTTTACTCCTCATCATAAACAGTGCTGCCGGGATACCTTTTCCTGAAACGTCAGCTATGACTAATGCCAGCGTATGTCTGTCTACAAAAAAGAAATCATAGAAATCACCACCAACTTCTTTAGCTGGTTTCATAGTGGCATATATCTCAAATTCATCTCTTTCAGGGAACTTGAATGTCTTGGGCAGGGCTGACTCCTGGATAGTCCGCGCTAGGACAAGTTCCTGCTCTATCCTTTTTTCAGCGGCATTGATATAGCCTTTTAATGTCTCTACAGTCTGGTTGATATCGTCAGAAAGGGAAGCAAATTCCGATGAGTTCCTGACTCTTACCACAACGCTGAGGTCTCCGTTTGTAATTTTAGAAAGTGATTCGTTAATAAGTCGTATGTTATTAACTACTATCTGGTTTACCAGAAATGCGATAAGGACATAAATAACTGTAAACAGCAGTATGTCAGCAAATCCTATTTCATAGGCTTCAGCATTTCTATACCAGTAGACTTCACTATCAGGCATAGCCAGTACTAGTACATTGTCATCAATTCCATCAACACATACAAGGGAGTCTACTCCCAAGTATTTTTCTGAATAGATACGTCCTGCATTTATAACAAGTCTTGTATATTCGCTGTTGGAAATCACCTGTCCCTGGTGCTCTCCCTGGAGCACTACCCTGTCAGGAGCTATGATATCGTATATAACAGAGTTTTCTGCTTCAACATTGTCCACACCAAGGGCGATCAGATGCTTGACCTTGCTGCAACTGTTTTCCAGTATCAGCCGACTATTCTGGTAAGCTGACTGGCTCTGTAATGCGTATGAAAAGAAGAAATTGCCTATGATCACTATAGATGTGATGATAAACAGCCAGCGTTGGAATTTCTGCGATACCGAGATATCCTCGTCGCTCTCTTTTTTAAAAGGATTTCTCCACTCACCTGCAAACATCTGCAATAGCACAGATGTAATTGCCAGTCCAATTCCTGTGAAGATGATCATTGGTATAGAGCATGTATCCACTACAACAAAGGCCATCCTCATGTCATTTCGATGGGTGATAAATACAACGTACATATGGAAAACTTCCATGACAGCGCCCATAAAAAATGCATAGAAAGGCGAAGGCTTTCTGCCCTTGAACATCCAGACATTCATACCCCAGGCGACAAAGCCCGCTAGGCAGGTGGATATACTGCAGGCTATCCTGGTATAAGAGCTTACGCCAAAATACGTTCCGGCTATATATCGCTCAATTCCACCGATAAGTCCTGCCAGTACACCTGACATAGGCGAGAAAAACAGTCCTGCTGCCAGTGGGCCTATGTCTCTGACATTTATGATCATATTTTCATAACTAACTCCAAAATGCGTGGATAGAATAGAACTTATTCCAAACAGAATTCCTATTATTACTTTTTTCAAGGTGTTTAGGCCTGTTTTCCTGACCCAAAACCAAATAATAATAGTAAGCAGTATGTACAACATTGTGCTCAAAGACATTTTTAATATCATGCTGATCATAATAGCTACCTGATCCTCATCGTAAAAGATTCACATTATTACAGTTATGATATTATCATTTTACCACGTATCGTTTGCATATGCACAATAATACGAAAAGAGTCACCGGGGACGTATCAAAATTACTCATTGCTCACAATAAGTCGCTTTGATACATCCCCGGTGACTGATATGTCAATGTAACTCGTTTGCTAGTCAGCCAATCAATTTACCAGATGCTTATACGCTTTTCAGGTGCTATATACATCTGGTCTTTTTCAGTTACATTAAATGCTTCATACCACTCCTTGAAATTTCTTGGTGGTATGTTGGCGCGAATAGCTGTTGGAGAATGTACGTCATTGGCAAGAAGGAGCTGGATGTATTCTTCTTTGGCTTTCATACACCAGATCCTTGCCCAGTTCTTGAAATAGGACTGATAGTCTGCATTGTCAAGGGTACTCATGATTTCAAGAGTAACACCTACGCCACCATTATCCGCAATATTCTCGCTGACAGTAAGTTCACCACTTACTTTTCCACCATGGAACTCTATTCCATCGAACTGCTTTATCATGTCTTTAGTCAGATCTTCGAAAGCTTTAAAGTCTTCTTCAAGCCACCAGTTGTTGAGATTACCGTTCTCATCGAATTTAGCTCCGTTATTATCAAAGGCGTGAGATATCTCGTGTCCGATAACTGCGCCGATTCCTCCAAGATTTTCACTAAGACTCTGAGCAAGTGAATAAAATGGTTTCTGAAGAATTGCTGCAGGGAATGTGATGTCGTTGCAGTTTGGATTATAGCAGGCATTAACCATATGCCCAGGCATTAACCATCTTGTTCTATCAACTGGCTTATAGAGTTCTTCAAGCTGATCCTGCATACGTATCTTACTTATTTTGCATACCGCATCAAAGTATGAATCCTCTTCATCAAATACAAGCTTTGACCAGATTTCCTTTATTTCGTCCGGATAACCCATTTTAACTTCCATTGTTGAGAGCTTCTTAATTGCCTTCTCTTTTGTCTGCTCAGCAAGGAAGGTGTTTTTCTTCATTCTGATCTTGTATGTATCGATGATCTTGTGAACCATATCAACAACGTCTTTTTTAGCATCTTCTCCGAAATAGGTTCTGCCATAATAAACGCCGACAGGCTCTTTATACATTGCAGATGCAACCTGATAAGCCTCTTTTTCAAGGACAGGATCAGATGCAACGCCTCTCAATGTCCTGCTATAAGTGGTTCCAAGTGATTTAAGTTCTACAGACAGGCATGTTGTAGCATTTAGAAGAGTTCTAACATATAACCAATGTGTGTATAGTTTAAAGTTCTCTTCTGAGAAGTATCCGTTCATTTCTTCGATGGCTTTTGGATCATATACGACTACTATTGTCGGAGCCTTGTCGCCATAGAGATCACTAAGAACTTTTTTGATATCAAAAGGAGCAACATGTTTTGCAACTTCTTCAACGTCCATAGGGTTGTTGTTCTTGTAATATTCTGACCACTCAAGCTGACTTTTTACCTTGGCTGCGATAAGAGCATCATAGGCAAGAGTATCATCCAAAAATGTCTTCTGCTCTTCTTCTGTAAGAGGTGCATATTTAAGGATCTTTGCAGCCATATCCGCATAGGCTTCAAGAAGTTTTTTGCCAGATTCATTGTCCTCTGCATAGTAGGTGGTATCGGGAAGGATGATATCTGGTCCATATGCTATGAATGCGTGCTTTGTAGCATCTTCCATATCTTCTGTTACACCCATGCTGATTGGAAGGTCTAATCCTTCAAGTAAAAAATCTTTAGCTACTTTATTGAGGTCTTCCACTGTTTCGAGTGCTTTTATTTTTTCCAGAACAGGAAGTACTGGTGCTATGCCTTCTCTGTCTCTTCTTTCTGTATCAAGTATCTTTTTATATAAAGAAATTGCATAATGCATTTCTTTAATATCTGTTTCTTTTTTGCCCTCTGCAAATGCTTTAAAGTCTTCCATCATTATCTTTTCTACATTTTCTGCTAGGGTTGAAAAGCCGCCTGTTGTAGCTTTGTCATCAGGAATTACTGCTGTTTTAAGCCATTCCCCGTTTACGGCTTCATAGAGGTCATCCTGAATTCTTACTTTCTCTTCACTCATTTTTTCATACTATTCCTTTCGTAACTTTGCCGGGTTTAACGCTTTAAACCAACGTAGTAGATTGTAACAAATATGGATAGTGTTTGGCAACAGAGTAGTGAGTCACTAAAAAAGCCGCTACTACATATGTAATAGCGGCCTTCTCATAGGTATTTGCATTATAGTTTTCCCAAAGGTACTGCTTCATATTTTAACTTTTTTGACCATACAAACAAGTTTAATATTGCTCTTTTTTGCTAATATATTGCTAACTTTTAGAAGAATGTAAACTATTTTAGTTTTACCTATTGTATTTTTTCCTTTCATGTTATATTATCTACATTGTGTTATTTTTTTAACTTGCATGAATGGCTTGTTTACTGGACTTTAGCCATCAACAATAATTTATTTTTTCGAAAGGGAGATATTATGGAGGAAGTGAAAACTAACGTCTGTGAAGAAAAAGGTCCTATCACAGACGAGCTGCTTGCCAAGATAGATGGTTACTTTAGAGCAGCAAATTATCTATCAGCCGGACAGCTGTATCTTTTGGAGAACCCTCTCCTTAAGAAACCTCTGACTATGGACATGATCAAAAAGAAAATAGTTGGTCACTGGGGAACTGTTCCAGGTCAGAACTTTGTGTATGTACATCTTAATCGCGCTATCAAGAGATATGATCTTGATCTGATTCTGTTATCAGGTCCTGGACATGGCGGAAATTTCTATGTAGCCAATACCTACCTTGAAGGTTCCTATAGCGAAATCTATCCAAATATCAGCGAAGATGAGGAAGGAATGCAGAAGCTTTTCAAGCAGTTCTCCTTCCCGGGCGGTGTTCCAAGCCATTGTGCTCCAGAGACTCCTGGTTCAATAAATGAAGGTGGTGAGCTTGGTTATTCTATTGCACACGCTTTTGGTGCTGTATTTGATAACCCTGATCTTATTGCTGCTGTAACTGTTGGTGACGGAGAAGCTGAAACAGGCCCTCTTGCTACCTCATGGCAGTCCAATAAGTTCCTTAATCCAAAGACTGACGGTGCTGTACTGCCTATTTTGCACCTTAATGGATATAAAATTGCAAATCCTACAATCCTTTCACGTATTTCTCATGAAGAGCTTCAGAAGTATTTTGAAGGAATGGGCTGGAAGCCTTATTTTGTTGAAGGCAGCGACCCTATGGAAATGCACAGAAAGATGGCTGAGACTATGGATGCAGTCATCGAAGAGATCAAAGGCATTCAGAAGCATGCCAGGGAGACAGGTGACACAACCCGTCCTCAGTGGCCTATGATTGTTCTTAGAACTCCTAAGGGATGGACAGGTCCTGATTATGTAAATGGAGATAAGGTTGAAGACTACTGGCGCGCACACCAGGTACCAGTAATGATGGACAAGCCTGATCACCTTGAGGTTCTTACAAAATGGCTTAAGAGCTATCATGCCGAAGAGCTCTTTGACGAAAACGGAAGGCTCATACCAGAGCTTAAGGCTCTTGCACCAAGTGGCAATTCACGTATCGGTGCAAACCCTCATGGTAACGGTGGTCTGCTTCTTCGTGATCTTAGACTTCCTGATTTCCGTAAATATGCATTTGACGTTACCAATCCTGGTGAAAAGGACGGCCAGGATATGACAGAGCTTGGTAAATTTGTCAGAGATATTATCGAGCTCAACAAGGAGTCTCGTAACTTTAGAGTATTTGGTCCTGATGAAACAAATTCAAACAGGCTTAATGCTGTTTTCGAAGAGACAAACAGAGTATGGAATGCTGAGACAGTAGATTATGATGATGCTCTTAACGCAGACGGACGTGTTATGGATTCAATGCTTTCAGAGCATATGTGTGAAGGTTGGCTTGAAGGGTACCTACTTACAGGTCGTCACGGATTCTTTGCAAGCTATGAAGCATTTATCCGTATCATTGATTCAATGGTAGCTCAGCACGCAAAGTGGCTTAAGGTATGTAATCAGCTGCCTTGGAGAGAAGAGATTGCTTCTCTTAACCTGCTTTTATCATCAAATGTATGGCAACAGGATCATAACGGATTCACACATCAGGATCCTGGATTTATGGACCATATCGCAAATAAGAAGGCAGACGTTGTACGTCTCTATCTTCCACCAGACGCTAACTGCCTGCTGTCCTGCTTTGACCACTGCGTAAGAAGCCGCAACTATGTAAATGTAATTGTAGCCAGCAAGCACCCTCGTCCTCAGTGGCTGACAATGGATCAGGCTGTAAAGCACTGCACACAGGGTATCAGCATCTGGGATTGGGCTTCTAACGATCAAGGCCAGGAGCCGGATATCGTTTTTGCATGTGCAGGCGAAACACCAACACTTGAAGCACTTGCAGCTGTATCAATTCTGAATAAGGAGCTTCCTGAGGTTAAGATCAGATTTATCAATGTTGTAGATTTGTTCAAGCTGCAGCCAGCATCTGAGCACCCACATGGTCTCTCACACGCTGAGTATGACATGCTCTTTACAACAGATAAGCCTGTAATCTTCAATTTCCACGGCTACCCAACTCTGATTCACGAGTTGACTTATCGTCGTCACAACAACAGACTGATGCATGTTCGCGGTTACCAGGAGGAAGGAACTATCACTACTCCATTTGATATGAGAGTACAGAACAACATCGACAGATTCCACTTAGTACAGGATGCTCTCAAGTATCTTCCACAGCTTGGCAACAGAGGCGCTTATCTCTATCAGCGCATGAGCGATAAGCTCGTAGAGCACAAGCAGTACATTCATGAGGTTGGCTTAGATCTCCCTGAAGTAGCTGACTGGACATGGAATAAATAAGAATAATTTCAAACTTCTCGCATCGCACATGGCACAACTTATTCTGACTACGGCGAGGCTGAGCAAAGAAATATTGTTTTGATAGACATATGCTTCACATCAAAACTCACCCTAGGGTAGGCTTATTTGATGATTATTGCAAAATAAGCCTACTTGAAAAATGGTCGTTTTGAATTTGGTAGGCTTATAGAAGAATTTTTTCTCCTATAGGCCTACTTTTTTATTGCGATATTGAAAAAAGGTAGGCCTGTTGAGCGATTTTCTCTCTACAGGCCTACCTTTTCTTTCGAATTCTTTCCATTTCTTAGTTTTTATATGAATTTGGTAGGCCCAAATGGCTCTTTCTATCTCAATAGGCCTACCTTTTTCAGAATGCCCTTTTTCAAGGTAGGCCTAAAAGGTCTCTTTATCCAAACAGGCCTACCTTTAAAAAATTTCTTTTTTAACAAACCACCTTTACAAAATGTTTTAACAAAACACTATTTATAAATGCAAAGCACTCCAAATAACCTATCTCAAAAAGCATCTCAAGCATTTCAAACACTCGATAAAGACTTGATAAATACTTGGTAAATACTCCAAATCAATTATAAATAGCCATCCTCCAGCAGATCCAAATATCTGCATTCTTTTTCGGAGAGCTTTATATCAAGAGCGTCTATGTTGGACTGCATCCTTGCTGCGCTGGAAGTACTGACAACCGCGTACATGTCCATTCCCTGATTGAATATCCAGGCCATAGCAATCTGCGCTACTGTAACCTCTTTTTTCTGAGCAAGAATCTCGCAGCGCTTCAAGCGTTCAAAATTCTCTGGATAAGCATATCCCTTCATTGCATATGAATCCAGGTACTTATCAGCATTTTGAGAATCGCTGCTCTTGAGTCTTCCTGAAAACAAGCCCCTTCCTAATGAGGAGTACGCCACAACAGGCATCTGCTTTTCTTTATACCAGTTTCGGGCTTCCTGCTGCTTTTTGCCAGATATTGTAACGCAGCTATCATCCCACATCACGCCTATCTGGTCTGCAAGACCAAAGTTTGGGCTGGAAACAGCAAATGGAGCAAGGCCTTTTTTGTAGGCGTATTCATTGGCCTCTTCTATTCTCTGGTGTGTCCAGTTAGAGCCGCCGAAGGCTCTTATATAGCCGTTACTCTTCATTTCATTGAAGGTCTCTATTACTGTAGAAACAGGCACTTCTACATTATCTCTATGAAGCAGGTAAATATCTATGTAGTCTGTCTGCAGGTATTTCAGGGATTTTTTAAGATCAGACATCATGGCCCTTCTGCCTATTCTTTTAATAGGACCCAGGGGATGTCCGCACTTACTTAAAATTACAATATTCTCACGAAGTCCTGTTTTCTGAAGCCAGTTACCAATTGTCTTTTCAGAGGAGCCATATACTCTGGCCGTATCTATTGCGTTTATTCCAATGTCATACATACTGCTAAGCCACTCATCTGCATTGACATTCTCTGGAATAGCTCCAGTTCCCAAAAGAATTCTGGACATTTTCTTATTCACTTCCGGAATCGTTGTGTATAATTCGTGAGACATGCTTGTACCTTCCTTTTTCCTCTATACAGACTTATTTCAGGATGCACAGTTCGTTCCAGCCACAGTCACCGCATATTTCCGGACGGTGGCCTTTTCGTATTATCTCCTGCTCCACTCTGAAATAAAAGTCCTTGAAATGCATAGTGGTTCCTGATTCTATGCCAAGGGTGTTCAATACGCCCCTGTCATATCTAAGGACCTTTTCCTGAGAAGTACACCTTCTGCCAAAGGCTGTATCCTCCACGTTATTTGGGCATTTGCTGCATATATCGTCCAGCTCTGCCACAATGGTCACTTCTGGATTTTTTTCCAAAAGCATTGTTTTATAATTCCACATATTCTGCGTAAAATCACTGCTATAGCCTTTTCCTATAAAAAAGAAAAGGCACATGCCATGATGTGCCCTTACTTTAATCATATATATCTCCCGAGTTTATTTCAACATTTATATTTACTATTAAGAATGAAGAACCTTACGGATCTGCTTGTTTGTGCTGATAACTGCTGCCAGTGCTATTTTGAGAGCATCTGGGATAAGGAAAGGTGTGATGCACCATGCAAGTGCCTGAGCAAGAGTGATTGCTCCATTAGCTTTGCCATATACATGCATAAACCAAACTGTTCCAAATGTGTAGCACACTGCAAGACCAACTACCATAGACAAAACTCTAACCCAGAGATTTGTACCAACAAATTCTTCAAATGCCCACATAATAAGACCTGTGAAAATAAATCCAAGGATGTATCCACCTGTAGAACCTACAAGTATTCCCATTCCACCTGTAAAGTTTGCAAATACTGGTGCTCCAACTGCTCCAAGAAGAATCCAAACAATGATTGCAACTGTACCGCGTCTTCCTCCGAGAAGAGAACATGCTACAAACACACCAAAGGTCTGCAGTGTAACAGGTACTGTAAGAGGTATTGATATCCAGGAACAAATAGCAAGAAGTGCAGCAAAAATTCCAATGTAAACAATATCAATAGTCTGGAAGGTATTTTTTTCCTTAGCTGTAGAATTAACTTGTGACATAAAACTTCCTCCATTAACTAAAAATGTAATTTTTAACAAGGAGATATTATCACATTGTAAACCTATTTTCAATATGCATTTACAATTTACTTTTCAGATTTTACAGGTATTTGAGAGATAATAATTGCCGCAAACATAATAGCTGCGCCGATACATTCCCTAAGGCTCATTCCTTCACCAAGCACTATCCAGCCTGAAATAGCGGAAAATACACTTTCCAGACTCATTGCTATGGATGCAATTGTAGGATTGAGGCCCCTCTGACCTACTATCTGCAAAGTATAAGCTAAGCAACTGCTAAATATTCCCGCATAAAGAATTGCAGGAAAAGCACTGATCATATTGCTTATAGTTACTTCTTCAAACAGAAACATAACTATAGTAGATAAAACAGCTGTAAATAAAAACTGAATCCAGGAAAGCTCTATTGGATTTATTTTGTCTACAAAGCGGTTTATAGCAATGATCTGCAGGGCAAAAAAGAAAGCGCTGACAAGGATTATTCCATCACCAAATTCCAGTGACACCGCTCCGCTTATGCACAACAGGTACAGACCTGTCACGGCCATAATAACGCATATCCATATTTTAGGTGAGACCTTTCCACCAAGAAACAGATATAAAACCGGCACCAGCACTACGTATAGCGCAGTAATAAATCCAGCTTTGGCAGTTGTTGTATAGGCCATTCCAATTTGCTGAAAGCCGCTGGCGATAAAGAGAAACAAGCCGCATATAGCGCCGCCCAGGGCTTTATACTTTACAGTTGAATATTTAGAATCTGCCTGTGTTTCACTACCTTTTTTATTAAGGATCTTCATTATTGGAAATAATACAACTACAGCAATCCAGCTTCTGGAAGCAAGATAAGAATATGCTCCAACATAATCAGCTCCTATGCTCTGTGCCACGAAGGTTGTTCCCCAGAAAAAAGCTGCCAGCACAAGACATGCAGTATGTATTATCGTATCTCTTTCCTTATGCATCAAAAACTCTCCCATCAATTTAATAAAAATGCAGAAAATAACTTTCTTATTTATTTTGCATTCTTAATATACGTTATTGTTCTGCCAGCAGTGTAGTGCTGGCTGCTGACAGAACAATAACAAGTATACACCAATATTTAATATTTATACATTTAATTGTTGCATTGTATATTTGTATACATTATACTTTGAAATAGATTGTGCTAAATCTATCTTGCACACGAAATTTTTATTTCTGGGAGGAAAAAATATGTACGCAACATTTTGGGCCCTGGTGCCACCACTTATTGCCATCGTACTTGCTCTTATTACCAAAGAAGTATACAGTTCCTTGTTTTTAGGAATAATAGTCGGTGGCCTTTTGTATTCAGGTTTTAGTTTTGAGGGTACCCTGAATCATATTTTTGTAAATGAAGATTACAGCTTAATTGCTCAGCTCTCAGACTCTTATAATGTAGGAATCCTGTTATTCCTTGTTTTCCTGGGAGTCATGGTATCACTTATGAACAAAGCCGGCGGTTCTGCTGCTTTTGGTAACTGGGCTTCCACAAAGGTCAAAAGCAAAACAACTGCTCAGCTTGCAACAATATTACTTGGCTGTCTTATTTTTATCGATGACTATTTTAACTGCCTGACAGTGGGAAGCGTTATGCGTCCTGTGACAGACAAACACAAGATATCAAGAGCAAAGCTTGCGTATCTGATTGATGCTACAGCTGCTCCAATATGTATCATAGCTCCTATTTCTTCCTGGGCTGCTGCCGTATCAGGTTTTGCACCGGAGGGAACAAACGGACTTATGCTCTTTATCAAGGCTATTCCATATAACTACTATGCACTGCTCACAATACTTATGATGGTAGTTCTTACCGTAACCCATACTGATTACGGTCCTATGGCGAAATATGAAGAGAACGCCAAAAACGGAGATTTATTTACAATAAAAAATAATCAGTCAGAAGATGCATCTGCAGTGATTGGCAAGGGCAAGGTTATAGACCTTATCCTGCCAGTGGTTGTTCTTATCATTTCATGCGTAATCGGAATGATCTATACTGGTGGATTCTTTGAAGGAGCTTCCTTCGTTGAGTCTTTTGCTGACAGTGATGCTTCTGTAGGTCTTGTTCTTGGAAGCTTTGTAGCCCTTGTAATCACTGTTGTATTTTACCTTATCAGAAGAGTTCTTCCATTTAAGGACTGTATGAAGTGCCTTACAGATGGCTTTATTTCAATGGTTCCAGCCATCACTATCCTTACTCTTGCATGGACACTTAAAGGAATGACAGATTCTCTTGGTGCAAAAGAGTATGTTGCAGAACTGGTATCCATGAGTGCAGGATCATTACTAAATTTCCTTCCTGGAATTATCTTTTTGATTGCGGCTTTCCTTGCTTTTGCAACCGGTACTTCCTGGGGAACCTTCGGAATACTTATACCTATAGCACTTAATGTATTCCCGCTTACAGATGGCAATCCTATTTCCATAATATGTGTTTCAGCCTGCATGGCCGGCGCTGTTTGTGGAGATCATTGCTCACCTATATCTGATACAACAATCATGTCCTCTGCCGGTGCTATGTGTGACCATATTTCTCACGTATCAACTCAGTTGCCTTATGCCATGACTGTTGCAGCAATCTCTTTTGCTACATATGTTATAGCAGGCTTTGTACAGAGTCCTGTAATTTCACTGGTGCTTGGAGTTGTATTGACAATTGTTGTATTAATGATTATTCGTTCACGTACAAGTGCTAATAAACAGTAAATTCTTCCAAAACAGGTAAATAAATCAGTCTAATTCTCTCAAAAGGTGCTTTATGTTGTATAATATAAATGTTATAACGATATCATAAGCAACAAGTTACAGTTAATTATTTCATGCTGTAACATCACTGTACCTTTTTATATGGAGGATGAATATATGGAGATTACATTAGAAGCAGTAGAAAAAGTAATGAATGCAACAGGTGCTGACTATCAGACAGCAAAGACAGCTCTTGAGCAGGCTGATGGAAATCCTGACGAAGCAATTAATCTTTTACAGCCAGTTTCAGATGAGGCAAAGCAAAAGACTGAAGATATCATCGAAAAAATGAAAGCCAAGGTAAAAGAAGGCAATGTTGATAGAATCCAGATCAAGAAAAATAACGAGATTCTCTTAAGCATTCCTGTAAACGTTGGTATCGTTGGAGGTATCATAGGTCTTGCATGTATCCCATGGGCTCTTATAGCCGGAGCTGCTGCAGCATTTGGACTTGGATGTACTTATGAGCTTGTAAAAAAAGACGGAACTACAGACGAAATTAAATAATCTTTAAAAAAAATAAATCCGCTGGTTGATTCAACCAGCGGATTTTTATTTACCGTAGTAAATTATTTCTTATTTACAGCATCCTTAAGAGCCTTACCAGCCTTGAACTTAGGTGCTACTGAAGCAGCAATCTTGATTTCCTTGCCAGTCTGTGGATTGCGGCCTGTTCTAGCTGCTCTCTTAGCTGTCTCAAATGTACCAAAGCCAACGAGCTGAACCTTGCCCTTTTTCTTCAGTTCCTTTGTTACAGCGTTTGTGAATGCGTTAAGTGCATTACCAGCGTCCTTCTTTGAAAGACCAGCTTCCTTTGCGATAGCATCGATTAACTCTGTTTTGTTCATTTTTATTACCCTCCAAAAAGAAATTTTTGTAACCTCCTTTATTTTACTACGTTTTTGTATATATGCAAATAAAAAATTCCGATTTTATCGACATTCAGGGAACTATAATTGTTCTACTGTACTGGAAAGAACTACTAGGGTATATTTTTCATATTCCAAAAAATACAATCTCGCTTCCCCTTCAACCTCCATGAATTCCGTGAGCAGCTCAAAAATGCCGCTTGAATAGCCAGGCTCCGGCTCATAGATTCCCTTAAAAGCTCCGCAGATCTCCTCATGTGCAAGTAACACTTCAGAGATTTTATCTCTCAACGACGACAGTTTCTCCTCTTCATCACTGTAATCGTATACGGACGTAAAATAGGTATACAGATCGTTGCCAACCTCTTTAACATCAAATAAAATTTTGTTTTTTCTCTCTTCGAAATTATCAACGCCCGAGTTGTCGTATTCTGCATACTCTTTTACCAGAGCGTCCCTCAGAGCTTCGTCCATTCTCTGTCCATTCCTGAAAAAGCCCAGACAATCTGCTGAACGATCAAGCGGAAGAATATCTTCATTCAATTTATCCCACACATCGAGGTCAAAGCTCTCTTCAGGGCTCAGTAATTCACTATTCCACGAATTGAAAGTATTCGGCTGTTTCTGCGTAGCCCCTGGCATAACATAGCCGGCAACTGCCTGCAGATAAGCTCTCCTGCGGATATACCAATACATCAGCAGCAGAAACGCAGCTGTAAATCCGATAAGCATATACAATCCTTCATTCCAAAAAGTCTCGTATTCTGTAGTATATAGAATTCCCAATAAGAGAAAAGCCAGGAATACTACCACTTTGACTATCGCAAATAACGGATTAACCCTTGGCACAATATCAATCTGCGCTCCATAATCATAGAGATCATATCTGATGCCCATCACACCATCATTGGATACTCGCAGTTCATATTTATTCTGATAATCAGTCGGCTTTATCTCAATATTGTTGTATCTTGGAAAAAGAGCTATACTCTCCTTCGATTCTCTCAATAAGTCGTAAAAATATCCTGTCATGATCTTGGCAGGCTTGTCATAAAAAATCATCGTTTAAACCTCATTTCATTTTCACTGGAAAATACAACTTCATCTCATCTATGAACTGTTGCATAGCTGGCATATGCCTAACTTTAAACTTATACTCCTGACCATTATAACTTATTGTTATTCTAGCCTCTTCAACACCATATCTCTCTACTGCGCAAGATGTAATACCATAATAAGCAATGCGCTTACTGCCCCAGCAGGCTCTTAACAATTATCTCATCGCTTTCAAAAATAATAGTCTTTCTGATAAGTAATTCAAATAACAGATATGGATAGCCAAATAAAAGCACTAACAATATTGTAAACGTAAATACTCCAATCATTGCCAAGGTAATTACATATAAATCATTCTCAACAATTTCCATCCACAAACCCAGTAAGCAGGTAAAATAATAGCCTATGATGAATGGTATAAGTGTGTAAATAAACATCTTTGAATCATTAAGTAACTGCTTTTCTTTATATATCTTCATAACAACCCCTTATATAATTTTAGCAATATGTATCAACAAAATTTCTGAACATATTCATCAAAAAACGGCAACGTCAACTCTGCGTAGCCATAGGCTTCTGAGGAATCAGACAGCAATCCGATTTTTTTCAAAACATTGCTATGAACCTGATAGCTGCTAGGTTTGTCCATCTCAGCAAGAATCTCTTTTCTTTTTTTCTTACCGCTTGAAACTATCCTTAATATCTTGCGCTCTCCTTCAGGTAGTTCTTTCCATATTTTTTCATAGCACTGTGAAAAAAGTTCGCTCTTGGCATGTTTTACAACATACTCTTCTCCCTTATCTGAATATTGGAAATAAGCACTTCCAATAACCTGATATGCATAAGCAAATCCCTTGGATAATTTTGCATAGGAAATAGCTGTATCCTCATCCATAGATAATAGATCCTCATATTTTATCGCCATCGCAGGCATGGCAAAAGGCTCTGTCTTAAGCTCTGCCGCCCTCTTAAAAAATGTAAGATTCGGCACCTCTCCCAGTTCATAAAAGTTCTGATATACTCCAGAACATATAAGATACACAGGCCAAGGACGACCATCGTCAGTCATATTGCGAATGAGCTTGGCATAAACTGAACAAAATTGTGCCATCGCATCAGTCTTAGCTATATCATCAATACCTATAAGAATCTTCTTATCTGATTCAATCAATATCCGCATCAACTGCTCTAAGCGCACTTCCTTGTCATACTCAATATCAGGGCTTAGATCAGTACTTATATTGACAACAGGCACACTGATACCTATTGATGTCTTTTCTGCAACAAGAATCTTTTTTACATCCGGTTCCAGTGACAGATATGATATCAGTGTATCAATAGGGCTTCTCGTAGATGAAAGATCATATACTAGCCATCCGCCCTCTTTCTTTTCCCTATAATGTCTAAGAATATTTCCAAACATCACAGTCTTACCTGAACCTCTGATTCCAATTATCTTATAAACATTCTCAGATGGAATCTCATACGAGAAATTCTCATATATACTTTCTTCAATATTAGTTGAAATATTGGCATCGCCAACTCTTCCAGGCGTATGTGTAAATGGATTCTTCATCTTCCCTCCAAAAATTGACAACTCTTTACAGGTTTATATAAATTTTACACCTCTTTACACCTTTTGACAACTTTTTACAGGTTTGTATGAAATTGACAACTCTTTACAGGTTTGCATATAAAACAGCAGATGTCTGCGATGACAATTCAAAAAAGCCAGGCCTGTCTGCAAGCGCCTGCATGACCATCTTATGGAATGATATCCATCTGGATGTCTCAATTTTTACAGTTGCTCCTTGTTTGGCATTCTTTATCTTTTCTGCTGTATTTCTATTGAACACGTTGTATGCGCTTGTAGGAACACGGTAAAGTACCTCTCCACATGAGCATTTGTAGATTATTTCACCATTATCATCTTCGGTAGCTTCTTTTACATCTTCCCATGCAAAGGAATGAGTATGAGACTCAGCTGTACTCGTTTTGGAAGAAGTATCAGATGATGAATCTCCACCACCTGATGGCGACGATGCTTTCTCAAAAGGATTATCACTTGTTCCGTTAAGAACAGAATTATCACTTCCCACAAAAGATGTAATATAATTGTCATTGTTTAATACTAAATAATAAGTAGGATTCCACCCACTAAAAGCTATGTAATATCTGCCATCGGATGAATCGTATGTAAGACTTTCGGCATTATAAATCGACTTTTTCGAAAAAATAAATTATGACTGTGCTATAATTATTATAAAAAAATATTCGAAATTGGAGGAGTCAGTAATGGAAAAAATATCTACAAACAAAGCACCAGCAGCTATTGGACCTTATTCACAGGCAATTAAAGCAGGAGATTTTCTTTTTGCATCAGGTCAGATACCTATCAACCCTGCTACAGGCGAAATTGAAGGTAGCGACATAAATGCGCAGGCAGATCTTGTATGCAAGAACATTGGCGAGATTCTGAGCGCAGCTGGAACAGACTATGAGCACGTTGTTAAGACAACTTGTTTCCTGGCTGATATGGCTGATTTTGCAGCATTCAACTCAGTATATGAGAAGTATTTTACAAGCAAGCCAGCAAGAAGCTGCGTTGCTGTAAAGCAGCTCCCAAAGAATGTTTTATGTGAAGTTGAAATCACAGCTTACCTTGCTTAAGGATGATTTTTTGCATCCAATTATTACTTTAAATATATCTTGGAGATTTTTATTTATATGATGGGGAAAAAAAGACGATTTCTAATATGCGTTCTTTTGTCTGCAACAGTCTTAAACTGTACTGCATGCAGCGCATTCAGTTCTCATGACAACGCCGACAAGGGAATGTCATATTTGGAATCTCATGAATATACTGCAGCTCTCGAGTCATTCGAAGAGGCTATTGCTTTAGGCGAAAACAAGCACATAACCTATAGAGGTCTGGGTATAGCTTACCTGGAGCTTGGCAGATATGAAGAGGCTGTCAGCGCTTTACTTACTTCGCTTTCTTCCAGTAGTGGAATAGCTACCAGCATTGATTTTGATACCAATTTTTACCTGGCAGAATGCTATTCCAAACTAGAGGAATACTCTGAAGCCATAAAGGTCTATGATGCTATCATTGCTCTTCGTCCTAAAGATACTACAGCCTGCTACCTAAGAGGTGTAGCTTATTTAAAGACTGGCAATCATGATAGTGCAATGGAAGATTTTAATAAAGCCATTTCTCTCTCACCAAGGGATTACGACATGATGATCACTATTTACAAGGCTCTTAGTGAAAATGGCTACGAGGATGAAGGCCTTGCAATCCTGCAATCCGCCATGAATCAGAATGACCAGTTTATGACTAATTATGAAAAGGGTCAGATTTCTTTTTATCTTGGAAATAATGCAGATGCTCAAAGTTACCTTGAGCTTGCCCGAAATGAGAGAGATACTGACAAAGCTCCGGTAGTATTACTACTTGGCCAGACCGGTGAAAATCAAGGCGATTATAATTATGCTATAAGTGTTTATAAAACTTTCCTAACGGAAGATGCAAATCATGCCGATATATATAATCAGCTAGGTATTTGTCAAATGAAAATGGGTGAATATGAAGATGCCATTCAAAGCTTTGACTCAGGACTGTCTTTGGACGATGAAAGCATGAATCAGGCTTTAATGCTCAATAAAATAACTGCCTATGAGTATTATGGCGATTATACTACTGCTCTATCACTTATGGAAAGTTATTTAACAATGTATCCAGACGATGCTTCAGCAAAGAGAGAATATATATTTTTATCAACCAGAGCTTAAGATGATGCTGTATGTGACTTAATTGTTACTACCATAGCATCATCTGATAAGCAATCAAGAGTGAGGAACGGCTTATATGAAAGCTATTTCACCTTTCAGAGTCATGCTCATTATGTTGCTTGCTATGCTTGTACCCATGGCTATGGTGATATTCGGTTCTTCTATCGTCAATATGCCAATAGAGCATGATATTGTCTATTTAGATGATAACTGGACAGTAACGGTTCATGACACTACTTATAGTAATGTCTTTATTTCTGATGTTAATTTTCAAACTTTGAAAAAAGGTGAATCCGTTACCCTCACTACCGTTCTGCCAGCTTCGGAGTTTGAACTTCCTTGCATATCCTTTAGTAGTTCCATGTTTGTTATTGATGCATATCTTGATAATAAAGAAATCTACTCATTTGGTCATGACTATTTTGATGCCGGCAGAATGGTTCCTGACATAATTCATTATGTGCCTATCACAGATGGCACAAACTCACATATTTTTACGCTTGTTCTTACTTCTTCTGAAAATAGTATTTTTACAAAGTTTGGGGGTATCTCCTTTGGTGACAGGCAGGACCTTTCCTATGATTTTATGCGTTTTAAGCGCATTCCTTTGTTTATTAGTGTTTTTCTTTTTGTATTTAGCATTTTAATACTTATTCTTGTTCCTTATCTGATTATTATACAGACAAGAGATATAAGTATAATGTTCAGCGCAGGTCTATCCTTATGTCTTGGTCTCTATATTTTCACTTACAATGAATTTCTGACCTTTTATGTAGATAAATTATATCTGCATGCATATCTTAATTATCTACCTTTATATTTCATTCCATTTAATGCTATCTGCCTATATCTATCAAGCATGGACAGAAAAGTTGAATGGATCGATGTAGTTCTTGCAACTGTAAACTTTATGTTTCCTATTGGTGCACTGTTACTGCATATATCCAATCTGGTACACTTGTGCCTATTATTATCCACCTCACATATCATCATACTTATTTCCAGCGTATATATAGTTATCCGCCTGATAATCGATATAAATAATAATATCCGCGCGCATAGCGATTATAATTCAAACAGTTCCAGGACTTTACTCCTGGTAGGTGTTTTTATTATGACTATCTGCGCTCTGATCGATATGCTTAGACTATATGTTAGAAAATATTATTTGGGTACCTCCAATGATTCTATGGGAATTGTAGCCGTGACCTATGGTTCATTGGCACTGGTATTGTGTATAATCGTTAATTATTTCATGCACTGCATGGAACATATCAATTCCAAGAATGTAAAAGCACATTTACAAGGTCTGGCTTACAGTGATGCATTGACAGGCCTTGCTAACCGTGCCCGTTGTGAACAGATGCTGGCAGAGCTTTCCGGTTCAAAAAAAATCTACACTATTGTCAGCCTTGATCTGGATCACTTAAAGCAAGTTAACGATTCTCTCGGTCATCATGAAGGTGACGTATTTATCCAGGGCTTTGCAGACATGCTGGTTAAAGCCTTTCCTAAAGAAAGCCTTATTGGAAGAATGGGCGGCGATGAATTTATAGTAATCATGTTTGGTGATCATACAGAGAATTGTCCAACATATTTTCAAATTTTAAGAGATGCTATGGATGAACAGAATAGCAAGGAATCTAAATTCAGTTATTCCGCTTCCTGGGGCTTTGCCGTAAGCAGCATGGATTCCAAAGGTTCTGCAAAAGAAGTTTATATGGTAGCTGACAGCCGCATGTATTCTATGAAACAGCGTCACCACAATGCTACGATAAAGCGCATTTACGATGCCATTTCATCTGCTTTGGTAGAGGAAGAAGGAGGTGCTGATAATGACGATGAAAACTAAAATAATTATAGCACCGATTTTATCTTCCCTTATAGCTATTGTGATTTTTACCGTACTGCATTCGTTCAATCTAAGCGAACAAATGAGAGTCTCATATCTTAATGATGGCTGGAATATATATCATAACTCTGTACTACAAGATACTGACAACCTGACAGAATTTGAGTCATGGAAAACAGTTAAACAGGGCGATGAAGTTATCCTTGAAAGAGTAATGGATGATAGTTACAACACCATTTTCCCTGCACTTATTTTCAAAACAGAATTTGCTGCAATGGAAGTCTACCTTGACGACAAGCTTATAAGATCTTGGTGCATGAACAAATATGAAAATACTGACTTTATCCTTAACAGAAATCACTTTATTTCCTTTGCACGAAGTTTTCATGGAGAAACTTTGTCCATTCATCTGTATCCTACTGCTAATGGCATTGAAGACTATTGCAATGACATCGTTTTTGGTGACTATTCTTCGGTCGAAACGTATGTTATAAACTCTTATGCTTACCCAATTATTGTAGGCATGTTCCTGATTGTATTTGGTGCATCTCTGCTGTTTATTTCCATAATTTTTTATTCCTTTATGCCGCAGATAAAGGTTCAGATTTACAGTTCACTCCTGTGCCTTCTGACCGGAGTATGGCTTCACAGCTTTTACGATGTACATTTTATTTTTATGAATGATATGCACACTACCATAATTGGTTTTAGTATGCTGCATATCATGGTTCCTATAGCATATTTGATAATTGGCGAAATCAGAAAGTATTTGAACAAGAAGGCATTTAACATCATAGCTTATACTTCAATGGCGCTATGTATTTTACTGATGCTATTACATTTTCTTCATATATTCAGTTTTATTCAGACTCTGCCTGTTTTTATGGTTATGGGTCTGGTTTTGCTGGTCATTGTCTTCTATGAATTTATTATGGATACTAGAAAGCATGAGCTTGAAAAAGGCTCGCGAATCATTCTCTTAAGTCTGTTCGTTCCTACTCTATGGCTCATTGTAAGTGGCATTATTTCTATATTCAATCACGGAAACTTTGAAGGAAGTCACACACCAATTTATTACATAATAGTAACCAGTACCATGATCTATGCAATGTTCATCATGATTTATTATCTTACATATGTAACAGAATCCTATGCGCTTCAAAGAGAATACGAATCTCTTGAACATCTTGCTTATGCTGATGGTCTTACAGACCTTCCAAACAGGTCCTTGTATGAAAAAGATCTTATTGCCCTTGATAAAGAAAAGAATGTTGATTATTGCATTATAAGTCTGGATCTTAATGGATTAAAGGATATCAATGACACAATGGGCCATAGCTATGGGGATAGTCTGATAAAAGATTTTTCATCTACTTTAAAAAGATGTTTTGTCGAAAACAGCACCTGCTACAGAATAGGCGGTGACGAATTTACTGTTATAGCGAAAAAGGGTTCAAAGGAAGATATTGAAGCTCTGTTAAATAAGCTATCCGGCTCTCTGCATGCCATGAATATTATTTCACCTAAATATACAAGAAGCGTAGCCTATGGCTACGCCTTCAAACATGAGTGTGATACTAACAACTCTCGTATTGTTTATCTCCTGGCAGACAAGAGAATGTATGCAATGAAGAGAGCACAGCATGAAAAAATGAATTTACTTCCAAGAGTATAATTTAAAAAAGCTCCATGTGCAGTATGTGCAATTGCATCATATTCCGTTTCAGTTGCCGAAAACAGCAGTAACATAGAAGCCGCGATCATTCTCAATAACACTTGTCACTACGCCCTCCCTTTCCAGCATTCTTTCTCTGAACGGGAAGTTGCCCGACATCGCCAAAGAAGGGTCAATTGTATAATAATAGTTGCTCGGAAGTACTCCCTCTGTTACTGTTACATGATCTCCTTCTTTTAAAAGACCCGGGCGCTCCATTTTAAAAGTCATTTCCCTTGCCATAAAATAATATCTCCAATATCAATCAAATATAACTGCGTGAGTCAGCAAATAGTGATGCCACAATTCATATGAAGAAGCTTTAAGATGAACATCATCAAAGGATAGTTCAGACCTTAAATTGCCGTTTTCATCATCAACTGCCTCATTCATATCTATATAAAAAACTGTTTCTCCATCAGCAAGCTCAGATAAAGCTGCGTTTTTCTCATTTATATTGGCATTGTTAAAGTACTTGTCATTATCTGACTTTCCAGCAGTTACATGCATAATACCCTGTATATAAATGATCGCATCCGGCTGAAGTTCTTTGATCCTGTTTACTACTTCTGAATACTTCTGAACAAAGGTCTCTGTTGTTCCTGTTCCTATTTCATTAAGTCCAACCATCATGTATACTTTACCAAATTGGTTTTCTGATAAAGCCTGCTCAACAGAAATCTTGCCATTATCTGTTTTTACAAATTCATTAGTCAAAAGATCGTAAATTGTAAGAGAAATCTTTCCATAGAAGATAGCTCTGGTATCCAGCTCTTCACAATACTCAGAAAGTCCGACCGTCCTTGAATCTCCTATAAATACAGCATCAAGAAAATAATCATCGTCTACTTCACCAATAGTATAGCTTCTGGCATTTCCAGATACATCTGCATCATTGGAAGATACATCTGCAACTGCAGCTTCAGAAGCTCCATCCATAGCTCCATTTCCAGATACATCTGTTACGATGTCTTCGTCAGAGACCGGCTCCTCCATATTGTTAATACTGTCATCTGCCAGTTCCTCTGTTTGTGCAAGGTCCACTTTCCAGAGCATCACTCCATCAGAGGCACCTCTGAAAAAAAGTGACAAAACCGGACTGTCAGTATATGTATATTCATAATCAGAATAAGCAGAATTTTTACCTGCCGCTCCTAATGCTGTCACAATTATACTTCCCGCAACAATAGATATAAGTAGCGGGATCTGTGATACTTTTAATTTCATTACAAACCCTCAAAATCTAAAATACATAAACGGATTACCCGCAGCATTTGACAGGCTGTAAATGCAGGCCCAAAAGAGAACAAAAAGTACTACAACAGCAAATGGATGCCTTCTTTTGCTCTCCATAAAATCAAATACTTTCGGAATCAATAGTATCACCCCAATTACTATTAAAAGCCCATACATTTCCAAATATTTGAAAATATCATTATGATTTATTGCTATGCCAACTCCAAAAAAAGGAAATAATCTTGCAAAATAAGTTCTAAGCAGGTCAATATCTGATATAGCAAATATAACCCATGTAAGCGGAATCAGTACAAGTACATGGAATCTTCCCAGAATTTTGCCAAGAAGCCTATTTCCAGATAATACAAATTTTTCCCAAATGATGATCAGAAAAAGACTAAGTCCCCAAATGACGAAATTAAGTGTAACTCCATGCCACAGACCTGTGATAAGCCAAACAACAAAAAGGTTTCTAATGGTCTTAAGCTTGCTGCATCTGCTTCCACCAAGCGGAATATAGATATAATCTCTAAACCATGTACCTAAGGTTACATGCCATCTTCTGTAGAAATCGCCTACGCCCGTGGCTGCATATGGATGGCTAAAGTTCTCTATAAACCTAAATCCCATTGCCACTCCAAGGCCTGCTGCCATAAGTGAATATCCCCAGAAATCAAAATATAACTCCAGCGAATATACCACTGCACCCAGCCATGCCAGTGGAGTCGAGATACTTTCATACCCAATTGCTGCTATATCTCTCCAGCAAATAGCCAGGTGATCTGCTAAAAGGACTTTCATACCAAGGCCTGCAATAAAGTATTTTAGTCCGTCTTCGATATTTTTTAGATACTTTTCAAATCTCTCTTGTCTTGTCTCAAACTCACCAAGCGGCATAGCTGCAAGGCTTTTCATATCCTCCGCCCTCATGATCGGTCCCTGGAGCACCTGAGGGAACATATAGAAATAGGCAAGAGTATCACGAAGACTCATCACATTACCAAGCCTGCCCATATAGAGATCAGCCTGATAGGAAATCATTTTAAAGGTAAAAAAGCTGATTCCTACCGGTAACAGGGTGCTATCTACTGTCAGACTAAGAAGTTTGAAGACTGCTAGCATCGATACATCAAGAGTCACTATAGAAATAAACAATTTCTTTTCATGAGCCTTTGATGCTCTGGCAAGATAGTAATTTGCCAGTGACGCAATCAGAAGTACCAAAAACAGCTTTGTTTCACCCAGGCTATAGAAAACAAAACTACCTGCAAACAATATCCACATGCGGTATGCGGCTGGTGTTAAATAGTATGCTATTAAAAATAAAGGTATAAACCTAAATAAAAAATTTAAATCAGAAAAGCTCATTTTTTCTACAAATATATATTAATTAGACGCATTATTTATCTCTGCCAGCTTAGCTTCAGCAGCCTGAGCACTCTGAGTATTTGGGAAGTTTGTAACCACCTGATCATAAATAACCTTGGCATTATCAGTATCTCCACTATTGTAATAAGAGTTACCCAGATAATAAAATGCATTAACGTTAGTTGTGTCGTACTGACAAGCCTTAGACAAATTAGCTATGGCTGTCTCATAATCTTCAGATTTGTATGCCTCATATCCGGTATTGTAATAAGAGGTTGCAAGCTGTGAGCCTATAAGACTCATCAGACTGTCATATAAATCTGTAAATTCATCAGAAATTGAATCCTCTACTGCTGTCAGATCAAGGCTATCCAGCTGGGCTGCAATAGAATCAATATCTGAAGGTGTACTCAGATAGATTGCTGTAGCTTCCATGAGGCTATTCACAGCAGATAGTGAGCTATCAGTACCTTCATAAGTAGATATCTGACTCTGCAGAGATTCAAGCTCTGCCTGAAGATCCTCTATCTGACCTTCATACTGAACAATCTGAGCTGATTTGGCATCTGACTGTTCACTAATAGTGATAATAGTCTCTCTATTAGTAGTTCCTGCCTGCTGCAATTTAGCTGGCAAAAGCAGGAAATATGCTGCTCCAATTCCCAGCACCAGGCCAAGCGCTATTCCCCAGATAGGGAAATTAGCTCTGATAGAAGCCAGACGCTTTGGCTGAATGATCATTTCATTGCCACTTTTATATCTGACAACCTCTTCCTTGGCTTCAGCAATTTCTTCTTCGCTGGCATCACCAGGAACGATCATATCCTCAGCTTCTCTTAAATATCTCATGGCCATTACGTTTCCAGTATCAAGCTTTAAGGTCTTTTCTGCTTCAACCTTAGCCTTGGCGTAATTGCCATTATTTAAGTATAAAAGGCACAACAAAAGATGGGCTCTTATAAATCGCGGATTTATGGACAGCACCTTTTTAAGCTGTATCACCGCAAGATCCAAAGTCCCTTTGTTGCAATACTTTAAAGCAATATTATATTTTTTTATTGTCTGATTAGTTGCATCGAGTTTCTGAGGATTATTCCTGATCATATCCATGTAATCATCAGCAATATTTCCTTCAGTAAGAAGATTTTTACTAATAACCCACTCACTAAGAGCAGCTACAACCTCGCCCATCTCATAGTAAATAAGGCCCAAAAGATTACGAGCGTCTATATTAGCTTTATTAAGCTTAAGGCACTCTCTAAGACTTCTTGTAGCTCCTGATAAATCTCTTACAGAAGCTTTTTCAAGACCATCATTATAATATCTGTTAGATACAACTATTATCTTTTTATATAATTCAACATCAGCCCCACACCCAGGACAGGTGCTGCGCTTAGTTAAAATAGCCCCACAATTATAACATCTCATAATGAGCTCCGATTCCTTACATTACAGGTTAATTTTTACCGGATGTATTATTAGGACGAACCATTCGACTGTTATTATCCACCTCAGGATGTGCCTGCTTTACAAACTTAACCAGCACATCTGCCATATCATCAAGATCCTGATTATAAATAGCATCCTCAGCATCTTCAATTTCTATACTTGGTTTAAACTTTTTTAATTCTTCTTCAAAGTTAATCATATTCTATCCTTTAAACTATGGATCTAACTTCACCAACTAAATATAGAGAGCCTGTGACATATATTACATCCCCAGCCTTACGCTCTGCGATCATATTGATCAAAGCATCTCTGACATTTGTGTAATATCTGATCTGCGGAAGTTTAACATCTCCTTCATTTTGAAAGTTTCTGATTACTTCCTTTATATCATCCATTGATACTGATCTGTCAGTAGCAAGATTAGTTACTGATATAGTATCAAACAGCTGGGAATCCAATAACTGCTTTATCATCTCCGGATATTGCTTGTCGCTCACAACTCCAAATAACAGCCTTCTGTATACATTACCTGTGCCAGAGCCATCCTCTGACATACACTTAATGCTATCAACAAAAGCTGTGATACCATCTATATTGTGTGCACCATCTACAAACACTCCCGGGCTGATCTGTTCCATTCTGCCTTCCCAGTTTGCACTCTTAAGCCCTTCTAAAATACTGTCTGTCGTAATATTCTTATCGGCTTTTCCCAGTAGCTCCGCAGCTAAAGCTGCAACTGCTGCGTTTTCAGCCTGATATCTTGCGCAAGAGCTTAAAGACACGCGCATAAAATTATCATACAAAGATTTATATGAAAAATCAATGGATTTGTTCCCGGATTCATTTAATCTTAAGGAAATATCCTTAATGTTTTCCTGAGTTATTTTGTATGCATCAGCGTTCATTTTTTGAGCAGTATCTTCTATAACTTCGCTGCAAGACTTTCTCTTGTCAAAATAGACCACTGGTACATTTTTCTTTATGATACCTGCCTTTTCAGCAGCTATAAGCTCTACTGTATCTCCCAGATACTGCATGTGATCAAGACCAATCTCAGTAATCACGCAAAGCAGTGGCTTTCTGACCGAATTGGTAGCATCCAGTCTTCCACCAAGTCCTGTTTCAAGAATCAGGTAATCCACAGGATATACATCATAAAGGACCATCGCCATAAAGAATAAAAACTCAAAATATGTCGGGAAATAATCCTCGTTGTTATATTCGTCGATTCGTTTGAGAGTCTCAATAAAAATCTCTACAAAAAGTTCATTTCTAATAGGCTTATCATCTATCCTGAATCTTTCAGTAATAGATACCAGATGAGGAGATATAAACATTCCAGCAGAATATCCAGCCTTTTGAATAATAGAAGAAAGATAACTGCACACAGAGCCTTTACCATTGGT